>JAJFLK010000238.1 GCA_021772735.1 Candidatus Sumerlaeota bacterium
CCGATCCGCAAACCCGTCCGAACGGCCCGAATCCTAGGGCAGCGCGGTCCAGTTGCGGGCCGCGTTGGACTGCGGCTCGAGAAGCAATTTGCCGCCGCCAGTGTTGTTGCCCTCGTTCTCTTCGTCGATGGTGTTATTCGGATCGACGACGGCGAACAGCTCGTAGACGGCGTCTTCGGGCAGCGTCCATGGCACTTCGACGCTCGCCTCGGAAAACCCGCGCATCGTGCCGGTGACGACCGGGACGTTGCCCGCGACGAGGATCGGATCGGCCTTGGCCGGAGACGTTCGAGGCGGTGTATCGGGAATCGGCTGGAAGATGCCTTCGCCATCAGTCGGAAACGGCCCGACGTTCCGGGCGAAGATCGAGACGGTCGGGTCAGTGACGGAGAGATCGCCGATGTTGGAGACCGTGGTCTTGAGCGTGACCTCGCGGCCGCCCCTGGGCAGGCCGCCGATCAGCCGGACCTCACCGGGGAAGAGATCGCGCGTGACACGGTGGGCGAGGATGACGAGCGACCCCGTCGGCTCTTCGGTGACTTCGATGAAGTCGAGCATCTCGCCTCCGACATCCATCTGGATATTTTCGCGTGTAACGCCGAGCTTGAATGCGGACATGAGCGCGGTTCCGATAACCGCTGTTTGTGTCTGGTGGAAAATCTCTGCGGGGAAATCGGCGAGCAGTTCTCCGGCCCCGCTCGGCATGCCGTTGGGATCGTCAAAGATGATCCGCATATCGGGATTCTTGTTGGCGTAATCGGGATAGATGACGAACAGATCGCCGTCGGCGCTCTCGCCGAGTTGCATTTCGTTCCAATCCGATTCGAACCATTTATTCTCGTTCGAATTGCTGAGTGCGAAAGCGTCGCGAACCGAATTGTCGGCGATCAGAGTTCGCGCGTTCGTGGCGATGTTTTGAAGGTCGTCGCTGACAACGATGGAGAATCGACCCGGATCGTCCGCGTTGAACTTCATCCATGCCGCGCGCCAGGTGCCGTCTTTCATGACGCGGATGCGCGGCGCGAAATCGAAACCGTTCTGCTGAAATCCGTATGAGAAGAAGGCGGGAGAGATCCCGCCGTGAATGCGTCGGTGAACGCGAAAGGCAATATTGCCTTGAAGAGGGTCGATACCGAGACCCGAGGAGGCCGAACCGATCGTCGTGAAGGCCACTCGGGCTTCAAGGCCGTTATCGGCTGCGTCGTAATCGATGATTCGATCCAGACCCGAATCGGCCGGCGTCTCGAAGGCGCCGTTGAAGAACCGGGCGTACATGAGACTGTCTCGTCGAAGCGGCTCGCTTGATGAGAACGGAATCGGCTCGCCCAGGATCTCGCCATCGGGGTTGTTGATCCAGAAGGCGGTGATGTCGAATCCGGGGCCGGTCGCCAGCTTCATGCGCACGTTCGTGCCAGCGGTGTCGAGCATCTGGACGGGCGACCAGGTGTTGACCGAGGGATCGTAGACCGAATACGCCGGGACGAGGCGGATGATGGCCTCGTTCACATCGGCGATCGGATCGCCTGTCGTTGCCAGGTTCGGATCGACGACGCGTTCCCAAAAGGCAACCCAGACGCCCGAATTGTGATACGCCACCAGAGGCGAGAAATCCGCGTGGGTATCGGCGCTGATCGGCGCGGGCGGCGAAAATTCGATGCCGTTGAAAAAGCTGTAATAGATATCCGAGGCCTGCGTCGGTGGCAGGCCCGGGGCTTCTTGAACCCAGACGGCCATCATGTGTCCGTCCACACCTGTGGCGAGCGACGGCGCGGCATCGCTTCGGATGCCGGAGATCAGTTCGATTTCTGTGTTCGTCGAGACGCCGCCGGCCGCTCTCGCGGCCGCGGCAATCGGATTGGGTGTGACGATCTTGGGTAGCGCGATAGAGGAGGGATCGGGCGGAGCCTCGGGATCGAACGGCCATTGCCCGAAACTGTATTCCCAGTCCGCCGGCTCGTCGGTTCCTTTGGTCGGGTCATCGAACGGGCGGTTGACGGTATAACTGCCTGTGGCGGCGTCGTAGGTCAGAACAGTGGCAACTTGATGCTCAAGATTGACGAGCCACGCGTTGATGTGCGCCACAATTCGGAGCGTGAACTGAATATCCCTTATGCTCGGAAAGAAATCCGGCGGAAGGGCTTGGAGCCTGACCTGAGCTCTTCCCTCGCCGAACGCTCGTATCCAGAACGCCGATGGGATCTTGACTTGCGCGCCCATGCGCAAAGCAACGCCGAAGACAAGTTCGCCCGAGTAGCTCGTGGCTCCAGTGGTGGGATTGACGGCCAGAAGGGCCGCACCGCCGCCGTCGACTCGGATCTCGGCGAAGAGCTTGGCCCACTCGTCCATCCACTTCAGCAGTCGCGCGCCGCCAAACACCTCGGCGATATTTGCAATTGGAGGAACGGCCTCGGTCCAGGGCACATCTCGCTTAATAACTCCGGTGAGCCGGACGCTGATCTTGCCCCCCTGATAGTCGATGCCGTCCGGCGTAAGGATCGGCAGGGCGACCTCCGTCCCGTCGCCTCGGATCTCACTGGTGGCGATAGCGAACGACAAGCGGACACCGGCGCCGTATTCACCGGGATCGTTGCTATCGATCAGTCCTTTACCGGTGGCCTGAAGAATAAACTTGAGATCGGCCCCGCCGATAACGGGGAAACTTGAGGGCACAGGCGGGATCGAAAACTCGATCGGCGCGGGCGGAATCGCGGTAAATCCGAGCCATCTGATGGAATTGCCCTGCTGAGTCAGAGCGAACTCCGAGCAGGGCTGGTCGAACAGATTGTCGCCGAGGTAGAAGAAGAGATTGACCGGGATGCCGTTGACGCGGGGCGAGATCTGGTTGTTGCTGTTGACGAGCTGGATATCGAGAATCACCTGATTGTCGGCGTTTTCTGATGCCAGTCTCGAAGAATTTGGGCCGAGGTCATATTGGACCAGGATTCCCGTATCATCGACGGTCCTGATTCCGCCGAACCCCGACAAGACGCGGACACCGCTCAGGGCATCCGTGCCGGGGCCTCCATCGCCCCAATCGACAAGAATCTTAAAGTCGAACAGATCGGGCACGAGAACACCGTTCGTGCACTCCGCCCAAATCACTCCTTCCTGATTCATCTCGATACCGGTCACCTGTGGCGCGGCGGAATCTTCGATGCTGTAGAGAGCGATGTCCTGAGTGCCGGCGACGAGGGAATGGAGGACTCCATTGCCGCTGTCGCTTGTTCGATCGAATGAAGTTGTCGAGGAAAAATTGGGGAACGTGAATCGGCCCCTGATCGTGCTCGTCTGCGTATCAATAAAACTTATGCCGTCCCCGACTCCCACATTGAGGATCAAGTCCCCGGACAATTGATCCACATGCAAAGTCCGGTAATCCGGGAAGCCAATTCCATCGAAATACTTGTCCCTCATCGCGTCATAATCGAAGCGCTCCAGTTCGGTCACGAAATTCGCGTCTACGTGGACCAAGCCGTCCGGGCCACCGGATTCGGTGCGCAGCAGACCCAGCCAGTAGGTTCCATCCGGCGCGCGGTCGAAACTGGCGACCGTTTGAAGCGGGGCGAGAAAGCCCGCAAGCGAAGTTGTTCCGCCATTGGCGATCGTCAAGTTACCGTTCTGATCGATGCCGAGATTCCATTGGGTGATCGTGCTGAAATTGTTCAACGTGAGCCAGACGTTGTCGTCCTCGACCTCAAAGCCTCGGGCGGCTGAGTCACCAAACTCGTTTCCTATGCCGCTGTCAGTTAGACGGCCTGAGCGAATAAACTGACCAGCGCGGTCGAACTTCATGATGTCGTTCGCACCGCTATTGATTCCGCCGTGAATGTGATAGCGGCCCAGCACCTCGTCGAAGGCCAATCTTGTGACGCTGACGCTGTCGCCCCCATTGGCTACGAGTGTCACTGTCGTGGCGACATCGCCGATGCGGGCGTGAGCGGGGCGTGGCGAGAAGGTCCCGACGGCGAGGCACGCGGCGGCAACGCAAGAGGTGAGGGCAAGATATCGCGACATTCTTCGAATCTC
>JAJFLK010000239.1 GCA_021772735.1 Candidatus Sumerlaeota bacterium
AAAGAAGCCGAAGTCGAGTCCCCGGAGCATTCTGCATCCGATGATTCCGATATTTGCGTTGACGAGGAACTTCCGGCGAATCCGAGTGACTCGCCCTCGTCATCCCCAGCCGATCGCGACGAGCCTTGCGCACCAAGACCCAATCCTGCAGCCGCAGATCAATCGGAATCTCCAGCCGAGACACTCGCGCTAGAGGAAGAATCCGAGGTCGACGACCAGCCGACCCCCGAGGTCAAAAGCAAAGGCCTTTTCTCCCGGCTGACCGGAGGCCTTGGCAAAACGCGCGGCGGCATGGTGCGCCGCTTGAAATCGGCCATCGGTCTCTCGAAGAAAGTAGACGAGGAACTGCTTGAGGAGATCGAGGAGATTCTGATCGAAAGCGATGTCGGCGCGCACAGCGCTTTCAAGATCGTCGAAGATTTGCGCAAGCTCGGCCGGGATCGCGAGGCCCACGATAGCGAGGCTCTGGCGGCGGTCGTTCGAGAATCGATCGAAGAGATTCTTTGCCAGGGGCAGCGGCCGCTTCATCTTGCCGAGAACTGTCCGGAAATCGTCCTGTTTGTCGGCGTCAATGGCACAGGCAAGACGACGACGATCGGCAAACTCGCGCTAGAACTGATTGATGAAGGCCGCAAGGTCATGCTTGTCGCGGCCGATACGTTTCGCGCGGCCGCTGTCGAACAGTTGGCGATATGGGCTCGACGCACTGGAGCCTGTTTTATTTCGAGTCCGGAAGGCACTGATCCGGCGGCGGTATGCTTCGACGCACTCGATGCGGCCCGGGCCGATCCTCCCGACGTTATCCTGATCGACACGGCCGGGCGGCTACATACCAAGATCAATCTCATGGATGAGCTGCTTAAGATCGTGCGCGTGATTCGCAAGGTGTATCCCGACGCGCCGCACGAGACGATCGTCACGCTCGACGCGACGACGGGGCAGAATGCGCTCGAGCAGGTCCGGGTCTTCCGCGAGGTCGCCGAAGTGACCGGCATCGTGATGACGAAGCTCGACGGCACGGCACGCGGTGGCATCCTGATCGCAATCAAGGACGCACATCCCGATTTACCTATATTCAAGATCGGCATCGGCGAGGCACCCGAAGACCTGCGCGATTTCAACGCTGCTGAATTCGCCAAGGCCTTGTTTGTAAGCGATTCCGAATCATGAACCCCAATATTGCAGAGCTGATTGAGATCTGCGAACTGGACCGTTCGCTTTACGAGATACGCGCCCAGCTTGAGAAGTATCCGCAGCTGCTCGCGGGCCTGGACGAGGCGGATGCGAAATTGGCGGGAGCTTTGGCTTCGGCCCGTTCCGGACTTGCCGCAGCGACCGAATCTCGCCGCAAGGCAGAGCTGGAAGTTCGGGATCTTCGAGCACGCGTCGCAAAATTCGAAGGCCAGCAGAGCCAGGTGAAGACGAACAAAGAGATGTCGGCCATCATCGAAGAGATCCGGCTGGTCCGCGAGCACATCGACGAACACGATACGGCGGGCCTCGAAGCGCTCGAAGCCGAAGAGACGATTTCAGCGGACATCGCCCGCCTCGAAGGCGAGGCCGAAGCTCTTGCATCGGAGAACAAGGCCGAGCGCGAGCGCATCGCGATTCAAATCGATGAAAAGGAAGAGAACCGCGAGGGGCGCGCCGAAGAGCGCGAGGTGCGGTTCAATAGACTACCCCTCGAATTGAGAGAGATGTATGAACTGATCGACGAACGTTTTCCCGGCACGGCGGTCGTCCCGGTCCGCGATGGATTTTGTGGAGGGTGCAACATGAGCCTTGTTGCCAAGAAGACCTCCGAGGTCCGTTCTAGCGAAGGGCAGGCGCGCTGTGAGAACTGCTCTCGGATTCTTTATTTCGCGGATTGACCGGCTCGATCCAAATCGGCCGGTAGAAAGATTGGCGCACCAAATGGGACCACGTCCGCGACAGATCGTTATTTTCGGCGGGAGCAAGTTTCGGCCCGACGATGAATCCTGGGGCGTCGCCGAGGAACTGGGCCGTGCGATTGCCGAACGCGGGTGGGTTCTGGTCAACGGCGGGTACGGGGGCGCGATGCACGCCTCGAGCGCGGGCGCCCGCGATGCCGGCGGAGAAGTGACCGGCGTCTTGTGCGATCTTTTCGGCGCCGAGGGTAACCCCCACCTGACCCGCAGCATCCCGACCGACGATCTCTACACACGTCTGCGAGAGCTTATCGATAGGGGCGATGCCTACATTACGCTGCCCGGATCGACGGGGACGCTGACGGAGCTTGTCCTCGTCTGGGAACTGATCAACAAACGCGTCATGCCGTTGCGTCCGCTTCTGTGTTTGGGTAGCTTTTGGGAGCCAATCATCAGGCACTTTGGCAGCGAGACGACTTTCGATTCGCGGCTGGGCCCCTCGGAGTTACCCAAAAGCCTGATCGATCTCGTGACGATCGTGCCGACGGTTTCCGCCGCAATGCGGACGTTGGATCAATCGCTCGCTTCGCAAGATTAACCTCAATGATCTCCGGCGCACGGATGGGCGGGGATTCAGAACGCATTTCCATCTCGTCGGTAAAGACCGTAGCCCCCGGCAGGCAGCGCTTATGAATTCTCCGGTTCCTCCGCTTGAGCAGGCCGATCTTCCCGAGCGAACTTTGCCGTTCTGGAAGATGGCGGGTCCGGGCGCGGTCCTGGTCGGATTGTCGATTGGCGCCGGCGAGATCGTGATCTGGCCTCGCATCGCCGCCGAATTCGGTGCGACGATGATCTGGGCCGCCGCGCTTGGCGTGTTCATTCAATATTGTGTCAATATCGAAATCGGGCGCTGGACGATCGCGACCGGAGAGTCTCCGTACACCGGATTTGCGCGGATGTGGCGTTACTACGCGCATGCCTTCATTTTCTTCAACGTCGCCGGCTGGCTGCTGCCCGGCTGGGCTCGCACCTCGGGCCTCGCGCTCAAGGCTCTGGTGACGAGCAACCCGGCACACCCGAGCCCGGATTGGCTGTGGACCGGCGTGACGTTTGCCGGAGTGGCGCTCGTCCTGTTCGGCCCCAAGCGGGTCTACACGGCTGTCGAGCGGACCATTGGGGCGTTGGTCGTGATCGTCACCGTGGGTTTGATCATCATCGCGTTTCGAGTCGGCTCCTCAGCCGATTTGGCAGAGATGGCTCGCGGTGTGGTCAATATCCCGTTCATAGACCCCGATTTTCCCATCAAGAGTTTCTTCATTGCGTTGGTCTTCGCCGGTGCGGGCGGAACGGCAAATCTGTTTTATGCGTTCTATTTGCGCGACAAGCAGATCGGTATGGGCGCCAGAATACCGATCATGATGAATCCCATCCGCAGCAGGAACGAAAGCGCGCATGGAACGGGCTTTACGTTCGAAGAGACCGACGACAATCGCAGACGGTTCCGCGATTGGTTCCGATTCGTCGTGCTCGACCAGACCCTGTTCTTCTGGGCGCTCAATACGTTCACCATGTTTCTGTTCATCTTCGGCGCCCTCGCGGTGCTCCACCGCCAGAACATTGTCCCGCAGGCCGGGCAACTGATCTGGGATGAGGCCCAGATTCTTGCGGATTCAATGGGCGGCGCCGGGCGCACGCTGTTTCTGCTTATCGGAGTTGCGACGCTCTTCAGCACTCAGGTCGCCTTGACCGATGGCGTTGCGCGAAGCATCGCGGATTTGTTCAAGACCAGCTTCAAGTTCGCCCGGCGGGCCGATCACGCGACCTGGTATCTGCGCATTGCGCTGTTCGTTATTATCTTCGGGACGGCGTTGACGGCCGTGATGGAATATCTTGGAATCTCCGAGCTCGGGTTCCTGTTCAACGCGGCCTACATCGGCGGATTCGCGATGGCGCTCTATACGCCGCTGATTCTTTGGATGAATCTGCGCCACCTTCCGCCCTCGGCGCGGCCCAGGCCGCTGAACATCGTCATGATGATCCTGGCGTCGGTGGTCTACGGCGGCTTCGCTCTGTTCTGCGCTGGCAACGAGCTCTTCGGATTGTTTGATTGACGATAAATCTTAGCGGAGAAAATCGAGGAGGCTGATGTCGATGATCTGAGCCGCCGCGCCGACAGACGCCTCGAACGCGTTCTGCTCCTGAGTCAGTTTAGTAAGCACCTCCGCCAGATCGGCGTCCTCAATCTCGCTGCGGATGGTCTCAAGCCCGATAAGGAGTTCCCCTTGTCGGTCCAGCAGGTCTTGAATCAGGTTTTGCCTCGCGCCGACCGTCGCGCGCTCTCCATCGAGCTGGCTTCGGGAACTGTCCAGATCGGTGAGAAGCCCGTTGATCGCCGTCTGATCGTTTGTGCGCAGCGCGGTATTGATCTGGGCAAGCACGTCGAAAATATCCACACCGCCACTGATTCCGACGCCGCCGAATACGCGATCTCCGGTCAGGTTCTGCTGAACTGAACGGCCCTCCTGAACCTCGATTCGTTGCTGGCCGTTATCGCCCAGGAACGCGCCCGCGGGACTGACCGTCACGCGGAAATCATCGCCGGCTGCCGGTGGCGATCCCCCGTCGGCGATCGTGACTTCGAGGCCATCGAACTGAATCGGCTGGCCCGACGTATAGCTACCGCCGGTGATCACCGCCGCTCCGTCTCCGATACGGACGATATCGTAAGTTGAGGGGTCGGTGAAAACGATCTGGTATTGATCGAAGAACAGCTGAGATTCATCCGTCACTGTTGTCCCGGTGATGGTAGCGCCGCCGGAGCCTGTGAACGACGTTGCGAGCGTTGTATCCTCAATGGCCGGCGCGTCGGTCGCGAAGCCGCTGAAGATATACTTCCCGTCGAATCGCGTGTTCGCGATTTGAGCCAACTGCGAAGTGATGGCCGCGATCTCGATCCGGGCGGCCTCACGGGTCTCCGGCGTCGAAGTGATCTCGTTTGCCTCGCCAAGGAGCAGCTCTTTGACGCGGACGATCAGCGATTCGGCCTGACCCGTCGTGGTGTCGTAGACGTTCGCAAGCGAATCGACACGCTCGATGTTGCGAATAAATTGGCTGACCCTCGATTTGGCTGTCTTGATATCGAGCAGGCGCGGGGCCTGGACGGGGTCATCACTTATGCGGTTGATGTTCTTCTGCGTTGCGACGCGCTCCTGGGATGTCAGGAGGCGGCGGCTGTTTCGATTGATGAAAAATCGCGCCGAGTCGAACAGAATGCTTTGATTAACTCTCATGACTTGTGCTCCATTGCCACCGGCTAGACGAGGTTGACCAACGTCTGCATTAACTCGTCCGCAACTCGGATGACGCGGCTCGACGCTTCGAAGGCCCGCTGATACTGAATGATTTGAATCGCTTCTTCATCGAGCGATACACCGCGCGCGGCCTGGGCAAGTTGCGCGACTTGAAATTGCGCGATCTCCTCATCAACGAGGCTGGAGGTGGCTGATTGCACGCGGAGGCCCAGCCGGGTTCGCGTTTCGTTTTGAAACTCCTCGAACGTCAACGAACCCGAATCGCCGAGGACCGACGCGAATCGAAGCCCGGCAAGCGCAAGCGCGTTTTCGTTGTCACCCGGGCTTGCGGTCAGGCCCGCCGCGATCGCGCCTGGATCGTTCAGGACCGCAGCGGAAAGGGCCGATCGCTCAATCGTTCCGGCATATGAATTGACTTCGAATACATCACCGGCCGCGGGCGGGCCCGGGGAGTCGCTGATGGTTACACTCATGCCATCGAATGTGATCGGAGCGCCCGAGACGTAGGCGTTGCCGCTCGAAAGCGTCGTTCCTGACGTTACGTCGACGACATCGAACAGCGTCGGGGATGTGAAGCGAATCTCATAATCGTCAAAGGTAAGAAGCGAGGGGTCGACGATCGATGCGGCTGAAGGCTGCGCGCCGCCGTTGTTGGTGATCGTCGCCAGGGCCGAGACATCGAGCCCGGTGAAAAAATCTCGCCCAGTCACTCCGTCCAGCCCGAATCCGAGCTGGTGCTGCGCGTTGAAGCTGCGAATCATCTCGGCCGAAAGGCGCTGAATCCGGTTAAGGGACTCAATGAGTTCCCCATCGCGCGATTGGATCAGGCCCGCGAGCGAGCCTTCAGTCAGGCGGTTATCGATGATGACCGAGCCGCTTCCCGTGATTCCTTCGTAGGTGACTCGCACGAATCCTCTGTTTGCCGAATCGGGAAGCGTGCCGAGGTTATACGATTCAACTCCCTCGACAAGCGTGAGGCCACCCTCGCCGAAAACGGTGACGCTGCCGTTTTCGTTTTCAACGACATTGACGCCGATGATCGTAGAGAGTTCGGCTATGATTTGGTCGCGTTGATCAAAAATATGATTCAGCCCGCCGCCCGTACCCTGCCTCGAAGTGATTTGAGAATTCAAATCGGCCAGGGCGGACGTCAGTGAATTGACCTGATCGACCTGTTGGCGCACTTGCTGATCGATCTGATTCCGAATCTGGCCGATCTGTTGTGAAGCGCTCTGGAGAGTCGAAATCATTCTCTCGGCCTGGGCCCGGACGGCCTGGCGCTCGGGGGAGCCGGCAGGTTGAATCGAAAGATCCTGGAGCGAAGCGAAGAAGTCCTGAATCGAGCGCGAAATTCCGGTCTCGTCGGTTTCGCTCAAGGCCGTTTCGAGAAGGGAAAGGTTTTGCGCGAGAACCGTGCGCGTTGCCAGACGAGAAGTGCTTTGCCGAAACTGAGAATTCAGAAATGAATCGCCAAGCCTCTGCACATCGAAGATCCGAACACCGCCGCCCCCGATGGATTCGAAGATTGGCGCCTGGCGGCTGTACCCCGGCGTATTCACGTTCGCGATATTATTACTCGCGATATTGAGAGCCCGTTGATTTGCTGCCAGGCCAAGTCGCGCAGTGCTTAGGGTGCTTATGATACTCATCGTCTGGGCTTCTTTCGTGCTGTCGCGGTTCCCTGCTCGGTAAAAGAATCGTCGATGTCCACCGGGATCACCCGCTCAAACCTGGCGGGAGACAACCGATGGCCCGGTCGGGGCCTTTCGCTTCGCATACGGTCCCTTCTTGGCATACACCTTTTCGTCCGGCTCGCGGGTCTTGAGCAGAAAGTCTGCGGCATTGCCGACGAGATCCATGCCGCGTCGGGCTGCTCGAGAGTTTCGATCGTTCAGGGTCTTGCAGGCGACCGCGCGCTCGCGCAAGGTATTGCGCACCTCGCCGAGGCGTTCGCCGACGCCTTGAGGGGCGAATTTGCAAAGTTCCGTGACGGTAAGTTCCTCGGGCGCGATCCCAAAGGTACGTCCGAGGCGCTCGCCGATAAGGCGGCGCGATTCATCCAGAGCCTTGACCCGCAGGGCCAGGGTCTCTTTCTTTGCGGACAGCTCGCCGAGTTCGGAGGCGCGCAAGAACTTGAGCGCCTCAAGCTCCTCGCCGAGCAGCGTCTCCATCTGCTCGTAAATTGCCGCCTCTTGTTCGAGCAGCGAAATCAAGCCGATAAACGATTGTTGAGATTGATTCATCCGGCCGGTAACCGGGCGCATTCATGCGTCCGATCGGCGTCGGCATTCAATGATTATAGCGTAGGTGGAAATCTTCGGCGGCCGTCGGAGGGGCGCTTGCGCAGACTAGGCCTGTTGGCGTCCGGCCCGATGCCTGCGGATCGCGTCCTGGAGAGCCTCATCGACGACGCTCTTTGCCAGCTTCTCGCTCTCGACGTGGTACGAACCTTCTTCAACGGCACCGCGGATGTCCTCGATCTTCTCCATTCGGACATCCGGCAAACCTGCGATCGTCGAGCTGAGTTTGCCAACCTGGCCCGGCGTCGAGATTTCGATCGTGTCGCCTGCAACGTTTGCAACGGGCTCGGCCTGTGCCTGGCCTGGAACGCTTGACGGCGCTCCGGGGCCGATCGATACGCTTTTGCGTCCTTGAATCTTCATGTGACCTTGGACCACCTTCCGATTGAGCGAGTTCTCACGAACTTATTGAAATCACGCGGGCAGATGACTCCCGCAAGTTTCACTCATTGTATCGGCCGCGAATGCGCATGAACTAAAGAAAAAAAGTCCATCGAACGTCGATTTTCACCATCGCTATGTCATAATTCCGACGCATGTTCTCCTCTCGTGTCGGGCTTCCAAGCCCTTTAATATCAAATCGAACCTTCAAGCGCTGTGGATCTAATCGCCTGTGCGGCCAAGTCCGCCTTCGTATCTGGTAATTCCGCCCCACCCCCCGCCGGGTCAATAATTTGACGAACCAACGCTTCGTGAAATCCGAACTCCCAAAACTCGCTGGCGAGACCCGTATATTCGCGATCGAGCATCTGCGTGAAGGTCTTCGTCTCTCCCGCAGCCTCCTCAAACAGGCCGCCTTCGGGCACGGTTTTGCGCATTGCGGTCACCACCATGTCCATGAAAATCCGTTCCATCTGTTTGGCGAGAGCTTCGGCTTCCTCCCTGTCGTTCAGGCCCTGGAGCCCGCGCCGCAGGCTGCCCTCGTTGACGGACACCGAGCTTAAGAGCTGGTCCTGAGATCGGATCGCCGCAAGGGGTTGGATGTTGTTGATATCGGCCATGGCCTTTTCGGCTTTCTTCGTCTGGGATTAGCGAATGATCAACTCAGCCTGGAGCGCGCCGAGCGCTTTGATCGATTGCAGGATCGCGATCAAATCTCTTGGAGTCACTCCAACGGCGTTCAGGGCCCGTACGACCTCGCCGAGGCTGACGCCTTCATCGAGCAAGGCCAGCTGGCGGCTTTCCTCCTGGACCGAGACGCCGGTGTTGGAGACGCCGGTTGTCTCGCCTTCGCTGAAGGCTTCGGGCTGACTGACCTGCGTCGTCTCCGTGATTTGGATCGTCAGGCTCCCGTGCGCCAGCGCCAGAGTCGAGATCCGCACCCCTTCACCCATCACGACCGTACCGGTTCGCTCGTCGATCACGATCCGCGCCTTTTGATCCGGATGGACCGGGAGGCTTTCGATGGCGGCGACGAACTCGGTCAGGCGGTCTCGGCTCGCCTCGGGCACGTTCACAAGAACTTCACCCGGCGTGACCGGATAAGCGGCGCCTTCGCCAAGGTTAAAATTGATGACCTCTGCGATGCGCTTTGAAGTCGTGAAGTCCGGCGCAATCAGCTTGAATCGGATCTCATCGAGCGAATCGAACTTGACCGGAGAGTCGATCTCCACCAGCGCTCCGCCGGGAATCTTCCCGGCTGTCGGATGATTCTTCGTCACGCTCGTCCCGCCGGCACCGGCTCCGAAGCCTCCGATCGAGATCGCGCCTTGCCCGACTGCATACACACGGTTCAACGCGCCGGAGTAAAGCGGCGTCATCAGCAGCGTTCCGCCCTGAAGGCTTTCGGCGTCGCCGATCGAACTGACATTGATATCGATGCGGTCGCCCCGGCGCGCAAACGCCGGAAGGTTCGCCGTGACGATAACCGCGGCGACGTTGTCGACTCCGATGTCGTCGGGGTCCACGGTGATATTGTTTCGCTTTAGAAAGGCCGCCATGGATTGGGCGGTGAATTCCGTGCCGGATCCATCGCCGGTGTCGTTCAGTCCGACGACCAATCCGTATCCGATCAATTGATTCTCTCGGATGCCCTGGAGTGTCGTCACGTCTTTGATTCGGATCGCCGTCGATTCGCGCACGCCGCCTGCGATGAGCGCCGCTGTCACAGCCATCATCCATAATCGTCGGGCGAGGGGAGAAGGCGCAGAGTGTTTTGTATTGAGATTCATCATCGTGTCTTTCGTCGCCGGGAATGCTTGATCCAAATCTAGAACGGCCATACCCAGTCAAAAACTTTCATGCCCAGGCCGGGGTGCTGCTTGTCGGTGACGACGCCACTTCCGCTGAATTCGATCCGCGCGTTGGCGATCCGATTCGATTCGATCGTATTGCCGGTGGAAATATCCGAGGGTCGAACGATGCCCTGAACCGTCAAGGCGCTTGCTTCGTTATTCACCTGAACGATCTGATGTCCGTAAATGACGAGGTTGCCGTTGCCGAGCACATCGGTCACGGTCACCGAAACGGTCGCAACCAGATCGTCCTTACGCTCTGTGTTCCCGTCGCCCTTGAATTCGTTGCTCGCCTCGACGTTGATTTGCTCGGGCACGCCGGTCGTATGATCGAGAATGTCGCCCTGGATGCCAAACAGCCGGTTGATTGAGGCTGTGATTTTCGAATCACGACTCGTCTCGGTCTTTGCGTCCTTCTTGCCTTCGTTTTTCTGATTGATCTGCACGAACAGCACATCGCCGCGTCGCAGGGCCTTATCATCGGAGAAGATGTTCCAGTTTGAATAGCCGGGCCAGAGCGAACCGTCGCGCGATACCACATCGACGCGTCCCGGATCTGCCGAGGGCGAGATCGGCACCTGAGGCTCGGGCTTGGGTGCGGGCTCGTAAGCCAGGCGAACAAGCCCACACCCAGAGATCCCACCCAGCACCAAACCTAGAGCTGCGATCATGCAGAGTTTGTTTATCATCGTAGTGTTCTTCATCGTTTCGATCTTCCAATCTTTGGTGGGGCTCGCTTAGAAAACCACCTCGACGATCTCGCGCGAGATGACCCGAGCCATGACTTCGCGATCGGATTGAATGCTTTGGACTCGTATGATGTCGCCGAGCGCTCCGTTCTGCTTCACGACGCCCTTGCAGTTCACTTCGATGCCGCCGTTCTTGAGGCGCATGGTGACAAGCTGGCGCGTGCGAACGGCCGTCGGAAGCTCCAGCATTCGTCCGGTCAGCCATACCCCAGGCCGCAGTTCGCTGCGGGCCGCCGTTCCGGTGAGGGATTCATGATTCTGGAAGGCGTCGTTCGGAAGTTGGGTCAGCTTTGCGGGCATTGTTACCAGATCAGCAGGTCCGATGCGCTCGCCGCGCCGGATAAGCCGACGCACCTGGACACCGTTTGCGCGGCGGTCGATGGTCGCCGATCCGCCGAACCTCTTGATCTCGCGTCCCGCTTGCATGATCCGGCCGGTGAAGACGACGGTTCCGACGCCCTTGGCCGGGAGACGGAGGTCGTAGTTCACGGTCCAATCGCCCTCGGGAAACTCATGAGGGGGCTTCATGTTGACCCGCTCCAGAGTCACGCCGAAACCCCCGCCCGGCAGCTCTTCCGTGAGCTGCCGAACGAGTTCTACGCGCAGAAACTCTTCGCCCGAGGCCTCGCGTCGAATCGCCCGCAGCACGGGATGATTCGTGTTCGGGGCAATGGGCTCCGGATTTACGGTCTGCGATCCCAAATGCGTTCGATTCGGCTCGTATCCGGAGACGCGAGTCAATAGGTCGAGATCGACCCGAGTGTTCGTGCTCGACGCGCTGGCCAGGGTCGCGACAGATGGGAGCGACGGGCGCAGGTCTACGTCATCGAATGACTTTCGTCCTTCGGTATCGGCGGCGAAGATCGGCGATGCCGCCAGCGCCGCCAGCACCATCGCTCCGAGCAGTGCGTTGAAAACTTTCTCCAATGTCGATTCCCTTAGTCCCATCACGACGATCCGGTCTTCTTCAGGGCGGTGTCGAATCATGGTTCCAGCCTCCGCTTGGCGCGGTTCGGGATTGTGCCTAACGCTTGAGTTGCGAGGCGGTTTGCATCATTTCGTCGGCCGTAGAGATCGCCTTTGAGTTCACCTCGTAGGCCCGCTGGCTGACGATCATCGCGATCAATTCTTCGACGACGCTGACGTTGCTCAGCTCGAGCGCGCCGCCGGTCAATTTCCCAAAGCCGGACTCCCCGGGCGTCCCGGCGATGTTCGTGCCCGAAGCCGTTGTCTCAAGAAACAGGTTCTGCCCAAGCGGCTTTAGGCCCGCGGGATTCACGAAATCATAAAGCTGTATATTCCCCGCGACGCTTGTCGTGCCGTCTGCAAGCTGCACTCGAATCGAACCGTCGTTCTCGACGTCGATTCCGGTGGCATCGGTCGAGATCGTTACGGGCGTGGACAGCGGATACCCGTTGTTCGTGACGACCTGCCCGGTGTTATCGAGCTTGAACGAGCCATCGCGCGTGAAGGCGTTGGAGCCATCGGGCAGGGAGACCTGGAAGAATCCGGAGCCCTCGATCGCGATGTCGAGCGGCTGTTCGGTTTGCTGAAGAGCCCCCTGCGTGAAGAGCTTTTGAACGGTCGCGAGGCGCGAGCCGTAACCGATATGAAGCCCCGTGGGGGCTTCGGCGTTGGC
>JAJFLK010000240.1 GCA_021772735.1 Candidatus Sumerlaeota bacterium
CCCAACCCCTCCATGCCATAGGCAAAGTCCAGCTCGTAGCGCGAACCCGGATCGCTTTCATATTCTTTGATCTGCTCCTCGCTTAAAACCGAATAGACCAGAGTCCGGATGCTCTCATCGGTGAATGGCTCCTTGCCCTCGATCGGCTCGAGGTGGCCATGCGTGCGTATCGCGGGCACCAGGCCGCACATCAGGTGCAGATCCGAGCCGCCTTTATCCATGAGGTATCGCAGTAGTTCATCCATCGTCATGTCAGTAACTCCATTCGGATTGGGTAAAATGATGCAAGGCGACGCGGCTGGCCGCGCGAGTCCCTTATCGTAGGGTTATCGGCTGCTTCAGGGCGGAGAATGAGACGAAATCCGACACGATCTCACTGCGAATCGCGCCTTGTAGGGATCGAAGCGAGATTGCCGCAAGCTCGGCGCTTCTGCTCTTACGAGACGCGATTCAATTGTCCGGAAAACATGTCCTCATAATATCCTCGACCCATCGGCCGCCCCATCATATCGGCGAGCTGATATGCGTTCTCAGGAGCCTGCGCGTGGAGATGATTGTTGAAAAACGCAAACGACGTCTCAGCCTTTCGCTCCATTTTCTTGATCGGCTCGATCCAGTCGTTTAATTGCTCGGCTGAGTAAGAATAATCGTACGACGCGCCGGGATACGCGGCATTGAACCACTGGGCTGTGTTTCTGCCGTGAAACCGGACATAGGCCGTCGGTCCGGTCAGGCGCGTCGAAGTCGCTGGCAAACCGGCCAGCCGTGGCATGTCCACGACGCAAAGGCTGATCGCGCCGTCTTCGAAGTAATTCCAGGCCGCAGCGCTCTGCCACGAGCGATGCCGAATCTCCACGACCATCGGAAACGCCGCGAAAAGGCGTATAGCCTTATTGATGAACTGACGATTCTCCGCATTGAACTTGAAGCGAAACGGGAATTGGAGCAGCACCGCGCCGAGCACGCCCGCCTCGGCCGCCGGTTCGATCCCGTGGATAAAATCAGCGACGACGCGGGGCGAGAGATCGCCGACATGCGTTACCAACTCGCTCATCTTGACGGCAAAAGTGACGCGGCCCTCCGCACGGCGCACAAGTGAGCGCATCATCGCTGGCTTGTAAATGTGATAAAACGTCGAGTTGATCTCCACCGCCCCGAATCGCTCGGCGTAATAATCGAACATCCCGGCCCGGTCCATCTGCGGTGGATAAAACCTGCCTCGCCAATCGTCATAAGAAAAGCCGCTCGTGCCGAGGTGGATCATTTCGCACCCGCAAACAGGTCGAGCTGGATGATCCCCGCATTCGTTTGGGCATTCGCTTTTCCGCCCACGGCCTTTTCCCTTCCCGCTCGCCCGGTCTTCGCGCCTTCTTCACCCATGATTTCACTCATGAGTTCTCCGGGGGCATCGGCGAGCAGCGGCTCCAGGATCGTCGCGGCGGCGCGGCGGATTTGCTCGATGTAGTAATCCGGATCGTAGGCATCCTCGGGCCGCAGGAGCGAGAGCACGCGGACGCGCGAATCCGGATCGACGTTCCCGGCATCGAGCACCACAAACCGGATCGCCTCGCCTGCGTGCAACGGGATGCCCGCGCGCACGGCCTGGCGCGCCACGACGGCCGTCATGGAGTTGTTCCTGTATTCATCGGCCGCCTTGGAGGTCTTGCGGCGCAGCACGACATCCTCGAGCGCGGCCTCGCCATAACGCAGGCGATCGACCGCCCGGCGCACAACCTCGATCAGGGGCTCGCGCATCGCGCGGCACGCCGCAAGGCTTGGGGCCTCGCGCAGCATCTCCAGCAATTCGCCTTGCAGGGCTTTGGCACACGGCGCCTGATCGCTGCGTCGGATCTCGATGCCCCGATACTTGAGTTTGCCTGTCTCGAAGCATCCGAAGTATCTGTTCGGCACGGGCATCTCGGGGTTCTGGCGCGAGGGCAGAAACGCGAGCCAGTGGTATTGCCCTTCGAGCGTGATGATTAGGTTCGTCGCGCGATTGATCTCGGCGCAGAGCCTCTCGATCTCGGCGTTCGATATGCGCCCGAGTTCGGCGTCTGATACGCGCCCGCGCTCGGACTGCTCCCCGCCAGGGGTCGCCTCCGCCCGGCGCAGCCAGACGCAATCCACGATCGAGTGGATGACGTCGAACCCACGCCGCTCGCAGATCTCGCGCGCGATGAGCAGTTTCTCGCGCGAGATCGCGCATGTCGATTCATGCGCCTCGATCCGCCCGAACCGCGCATTGCGATACCCCAGATACCCGAAGCAGCACACCAGCAGCCATTTCAGGGCGCTCTGGCGGCGGTCGTATCGCTCGTAAAGCTCGCGGCCCGCCTCGCCCGCCCGTTCGGCCTCGCGCCGCAGAAGCTTGAATTCGGCCCGCTTGGCGATGATCGGTTCAAGCGCCTTGGAGACGAGCCCGCGCCGACGTCGGCAGATCGTATATCCAAGCTCGGGGACGCGTGGGGGGGGCTTGGCCCCCTCGCCCCCGCCGGGCACCCTGGATACAACGGGCTCCGGCTCGCAGCATGTGCAGTTGATCGTCTCCGGCGAGACGTTGTCGCGGACCATGATCGTCGGATACATCGACGCGAAATCGAGCTCGACAACGTTCTCATAAACGCCGATGACCGGCTGGAAAACAAGTCCGCCTCGATCGGAGAGCAGCAGCGTTGCGGCCGTCTTCCACGCCTCGGATTGACTCTTCTTCCACGGAATCAGGTATCCATCGCGATACGCCGTATCGAGTTGGATCGATGAGATCCCCGTGCCGATCGAGCGACGCGCGGCGCGCTGCACCGGGAGCTTCGACATCCGCGCCACCTCAAGCAATCCTTCCAGCCCCGCCTCGGCCGCCCAGAACGAATTGTTCCGGTCGATGTGCCAGCGCCCG
>JAJFLK010000025.1 GCA_021772735.1 Candidatus Sumerlaeota bacterium
CATTGCCGGGGCCGAGGCAAGCAGGGTAATTGTTGCCACCAAGGCTGCGGAAATCAGCGCCTGGGTTATCTTTCGGATATTCATTTTCGTCTCCTTGTCTTCAATCATCGGGTTCGTACGTTGCGGGTTAGCTGTGGCTCATCTCTTGAGGATGCGCCCTGCTAGTTTGAGTCCCCGCCGTCGAACCAAGCGGCTTTTTCAGGATCGAGGGCCATCATGTCGAAGCCCCAGGTCGTATCAGGCGAATCGATGGAGGAAGATCCATCGGCCTGATCGATGACGGCCTGGTCGTCGTCGCTGATTCCGCGATCGGCATCGTCGAACCGAATGATCGATTCCGCACCCAGCGCGATCACGATTTCCGAATTGCTTTGATCCTGATTGTCGCTGCCAAAGAACGATCCGATGATGGGCAGCGAACCCAGGAACGGCGCTTTGGGATTGACCTTTGCCACGGCCGTGCGTGCAAGGCCGCCGAGAACGACATCCTCGCCTTCGCCCAACCGGATCGTCGTCGAGAAATTGCGCGAGTTGATCAACGGCGAACCGTTCGAATCGAACCCGTTGAAATCACCAACGCTGCCCGAGATCGAAACGTCCAGGCCATTCTCGTAAATGGTCGGGAACAGTGCGACATCGATTCCGGTCTGCGTCGAGTTCAGCGTGAGCATTTCGGTCTCATTCGATATGGCTTTGATGAATCGACCGCCGCGATTCACCGTCGGATCTGCGTTCTCGAGGATCGAGTCTGTCAACAACTCGGCGTTCAAACCCGAGGTCTCCGAGAGCCCGACGATCGAGTTTGTATCCAAATCGCGATTGCCCGGCGTGTTCGCCGCGAAGGGCTGCCCCGAAGGCCGGATGCCCGAAGGATCCGATGACGAAGTGGTGTAGAAAAGAAGCTGATCGCCCGAGGTGATCGTCGCGGGGCGGCCCGAGAGCACTGCGATGCGAGCCGAGTTCAAGACTTTGGCCTTGCCCTTGGTGGCGAGGAAGTCGAAGAAGGCCGAATGAAACTCGTATCGGTACGCGAAGTTTGAACCGCGCGCGTCGAATGAGCCATTTGTGCCCGCGTTGAGCAGGCCATTCGTGTTGTCGAGCAGCGCGGAACTTCCATTTGTCAGGGAGTTGTTGCCGCGCTCGGCGAAACCGCCGATGGCGAACAGATTGGCGCCGGGGCCGTTTTTCCAGTCGATGTAATCCAGCCCGATCCGGCTGCTGTTTCGCACGGTGACTTCCCACATCTTCGTGTTCAGGACGGCCATCGGCGTCGGCTTGTCCAGCGTCGTGCTCAGCTTATCATCCAGCGTGACCGCGCCTGAGGCGGCGTCCTGAATGAAGATCGCGTTTCGGGTCGGATCGGCGACGAGCAGATCCCTGTTCCCCGTCAGATAGACCCCGAATGTCGCGATAAACGATGAATCGTCGAGGATGCTGTTCGTCGGGTTGATGTTGATGCGGCGATGCTTGAGTTGACGGTAAATGCGCCGGGTATCGTCATTACCGGTCAACCCGGGCTTGTCGATCGCTTCCATCAACCGGTCGATGGACTCAAGCTGATATTCCGGCACGGCGATCAGCACGCGCCCGCCTTTGCCATCGGGGCTGACGAACGTGAACACAGCGCCGTCTTCGGCCTGGATCGGTCGGCGGATGAATCGCAGAACATCAAAAGGATTCACGTTGCGAAACGTGTAAACCTTTGGTACGTAGCGGTTCAGCTGAGCCTTGTTTGAAGTCCTCAGGATTCGGACGTTCCGGTTGAGCCCATCGGCCGGGGACTTGTAAGCGTCAACAGCCTTCGGGGACTGGGGCGGGTAATAAGCGCCCGAGTCGGCGGCGACAGAGATCGCCGGCACGAGAACCATGACCGCACAGAGCCAAGCAATTCGCTTGAGCATGAGATCGTTCCTCCGTTTCTGGAATAATTCCGCGCCCTGCTCGGGGCGCTTTGATACTTGAATCTTGAAAATCTTCATTTCGATCGGTGTTTGGGGACGCGCGGTCTGCGGCTATTGTAAAGAATCAGTCCCGATTGATGCGACTTCAGTCCCGATTGATGCGACTAGTGTTTGAACGCAATTCGACCGTGCCCGGGGCCACAGCTTCCAATTCCCAACTGATATTTTTTTTGGACCCGGCAGCCCGAAGGCGAACCGTCGGCAATCAACCTCTTATCGTCCAGCGCCACTTGTAATCATTTCACTTGGAGCTGTCAACCCCGATGGGAAAGATCTTTTTCGCTGTGTGAAGCTGGCCCCATATCGACTCTCCAATCTATCGGTTTCCTCGCGGCAAAACTCCGAGCTGCTGCCTGGGGACCTGCCTCCCGCCGGGCGGCGTCCGGTCCAGCCGGGGGTTCATATCCGGGCCATATTGCGCCCGCTTCGCAACGATCCGTCCCCGGTATGGATCAACCAGATATCCGATCTTGCGCGGCTTTCCCTGTGGCTCACGGATATCGATATTGACCCACCATTTAAGAAAGCCCGCGGGATCCTTGATGAGAATCGCGTCGGCCAGCGTGATATCCCCGGGCGCGCGGGCGGCGGCCAGGTTGATCGCCTCCTCGTAAAGGATCAGCCCCTTGTTGTCGCGCTCGTAGAGACGATCTCCATAGACCTCGAATTGAATGCTATTACTGAAAACCTTTCCGATACGGGAGCTATCGCCCTGACCAAACGCATCGAAATGGGCCTGCGCGATGAATCCTCCGGGTTTGGCGGTGAATTCGGTCAGCAGGAACCGGCGCGAGATGGTTTCTCCCGGCGCGAGGCTGACCGTGAAGTCGCCCGAGGGATCTTTCATCTGCTCGACCTCAAGATCGCTGATCACCGGATATCGCTGCATGCGCCTCTGGCCGTTGGCCGGGCCGAACCAGAAGGTGACCGGACCCCGGACGCTCGCGGGAGGTCCGGGCGCGGCGATCAACTTTCGGATGGGCAGCGCTTCGTCGGTTGTGTTGGTCGCGGTCACGGTCAGGATCATCGCCTCGCCGGGCCGATAGACGCTCTTGTCGAGCTCCGCGAAAATCATGGCCTCGTCGCCCGAGGATTCAACAATTTCAACGTCTTCTAGCGCTTTATCGACCAACATCGAGCATCCACCGAGGCCGGCGATAATCAGGCTCATCAGTATTGAGCGCCCCGCCACAATGAATCGCCGGCGGCGATGCAGCCTCATGGACCTGACCTCAATGGAGTGCATCATCTGATCCGAAATTCTTCCTGGCCCGACGGGAGCCCCCTTAAAATTCGTCAATCGCTTCGCTTGGTTTACACGAAACGGGAACGCAATAGTGATTCCTATCCGCAAGGACCGGCACACTCAAGCTGATTCTTATACGATGTGGTCCCATTTAGTCACTTTGCCCAAAGATTGACAGATGAGTGGTGCAAGAGTAAAAGAGCGGTCCGCGAGACGGCGGCCACCACATAGATAAAGCCGCCGACGTTGCAGAGATTCCGTCGAAAACTCGCGCAGCTGAGGCTGAAGCAATTCCCGGGCCACCTGAATGAGCAAGATGAAGTGTTGTCGGCCCGTGGGGCGGCGACTCCCAAGCTTAACATGACTAGATATTCAAAGGAGATACATCATGGCTGAAGAACGATCTGGAGTTGTAACATTTAAAGGCGGACCCATGACCTTGGTCGGTCCCGAGATCAAGGTCGGGGACGCGGCACCCGATTTCTCGTTGGTCGATTCCGCTCTCGGGCCGGTCACGCTGGCCGATTCAGCCGGCAAGACGCGGCTCCTCAGCGTCGTGCCCTCGGTTGATACACCGGTCTGCGCGCAGCAGACCAAGCGTTTCAACGAAGAGGCTTCCGCCTTGGGCGACGATGTGATCGTCTATACCGTCAGCGTCGATCTGCCGTTTGCGCAAAAGCGATTCTGCGGCGCCGAGGGGACCGACAAGATCACTGCCCTCTCGGACTTCAAGACACGCGGTTTCGGCGAGAGCTATGGCGTTCTTCTCAAAGAACTCGGGCTGTTGACTCGCGCGGTCTTCGTGGTCGGGCCGGATGATAAGGTCTCGTACGTCGAGGTCGTCAAAGAGGTCACCGACTTTCCGGATTACGATGCTGCGATTGCCGCCGCGAAGTAACGTCATCTGATCGAATTTCCGAATGCGAATCCTTTGAGTATGGCGGGGGGATGAATTGATGCGTATTTCGAGCGTGACGATGTTGGGGCGTACGGCGAGCGTCTTATCGCTTGCCGCAGCAGCGCTTTTGTCGGCTTGTGCTTCGGCCGGGTCTTCGGGCCGGGTCGCAGCAGTGCGGGCGGCCGAGGATTACGATGTCCGCATCCTACGCGACGCCTGGGGCGTGCCGCACATCTTTGGCAAGACCGATGCCGACGCCGCCTTCGGGCTCGGATACGCCCACTGCGAAGACGACTTCGAGACGATCCAGGGCTCGCTGCTCGCCGCGCGGGGCAATCTGGCCGAGGCGTTCGGCATATCCGGAGCCGGCAACGACTTCATGGTCAGCCTGGTCCGCGTCTGGGATATCGTCGAGGCCGGATACGAGAATGACCTCAGCCCCGAAGTTCGCGCCGTTTGCGAGGGATACGCCGCCGGATTCAATCTCTATGCGACCGAACATCCCGAGAAGGTCCTGGCAGGCTCGCTGCCGGTCTCGGGCCGCGATATCGTCGCCGGTTTCGTCCACAAGACACCCCTGTTCTATGGTCTCGACGGCATCCTCGGGCGGCTCAACTCCATGACGGAGCGTCCCGAAGTTGCGCGCAAGAGCGAGCTGAAGACCGCAGGACCCTCCGACGAGCGTACTCAGTCCGATGCCCCCGGCATCGACTCGGCTTGGTTGACCGGCGGCGATCCGGACATCGAGCTCGGCTCGAACACATTCTCTATCGCGCCGGGCCGCTCGGCCGATGGCTTTACCCGCATCGCCATCAATTCGCATCAGCCCTGGACCGGGCCGGTCGCGTGGTATGAGGCCCACATCCACAGCGAGGAAGGCTGGGATATGGTCGGCGGGACGTTCCCCGGCGCGCCGATCATCCTGCATGGCCACAATCGAAATCTGGGCTGGGCGCACACGGTCAACTCGCCCGACCTGATCGACGTCTATGAGCTGACGCTGAACCCCGAGAACCCGGATCAATACAAGTTCGACGGCGAGTGGAAGGATCTCGAAGTCCGCGAGGCCCCGATCAAGATCGATTTCTGGGGGCCGTTCTCCTGGACGTTCAAGCGCAAGGTCTATTATTCGGTCCACGGCCCGGTCATGAAGAACGCCGTCGGTGCATACGCGATTCGCTTCGCCTCGATGGGCGATGTGCGGCTGGTCGAGCAGTGGTTTCGGATGAACAAGGCCAGCAACTTCGAGGAGTGGCGCGACGCGATGCGCATCGCGGCGCTCCCGATGTTCAACACCGGTTACGCCGACGCCGAAGGCAACATCGCTTATTTCTACAACGCTCGATTCCCGGTCCGCAGCGAGGATTACGATTGGAGCGGATACCTCCCGGGCGATAGCTCGGAGACGCTCTGGACCGAATACGTGCCGTTTGACGAAGTCCCGACGGTCATCAATCCCAAATCGGGTTTCGTCTTCAACGCAAACGGAACGCCGTATTTCACGACAGCCGAAGGCGAGAACCCGGATCCCGCGGATTTCTCGGCCACGTTCGGCATCGAGCTCGGCAAAGGCAACCGCGAGCTGCGCCTGATGGAACAGCTAGGCAGCGACGATTCGATCACCGCCACCGAGTTCTACAATTATAAATACGACCGCTTCTATTCGGTCGATTCGCGCGAGGCGAAAACCATTGCGCGCATTGCGGGGCTGCCTGAGCCCGATGACGCCATGCTGAAAGACGCGCAGCAGGTCCTCGCCGCGTGGGATCGCGAAACGAATCCGGACAACACCTCGACCGCGCTTGCGATCCTGACGCATCGCGGCATCCGAAGCCGCTCCGCGCGTGGGGATTCGGAATGGGAAGAGGTCTCGGACGACAACCTCTGGTCAGCCGTCGGCGAAGCAGCCGAAGCGCTGGACAACGCCTGGGGCCGATTGGATGTTCCCTGGCAATGGGTCAACCGCCTCCGGCGCGGCGATACCGAACTGGGCATCGGCGGAGGACCCGGAATCCTGCATGCCGTTTATACCAACTGGCCGGACGAAGACGGAAAAGTTTATGGCCGCGCCGGGGATTGCTACATTCTTCTGGCCGAGTGGGGGCCCGATGGCGTCAGCTCCCAGAGCATCCATCAATTCGGCTCGGCGACGCTGCGCACCGATTCGCCCCACTACGACGATCAGGCCCAGCTGTTCGTCAAACGCCAGATGAAGCCCGTCTGGATGGATGAGGCTGATATCCGCGCCAACCTCGAAGAAGAATACCGGCCGGGCGAGCGACTCAGTAGGCCTTAGCCCAACATTCCTGAGGCTGCGAGATTGAGCGAAACGTCTGTCAAATCCGATCTATCCGGGCCCGGCCTCGGGCCGGGCCTCTGGCCGATTAGACCGCGCGATCTGCCCTCGAAGAAGATTCTCGCCCTGCCCGAATTCGCTGAGCTCGAAAGTAATCCAGTCTTCCGCGCTTTGGTCTTTCGCAAACGCGCCGAGAACAAAAAACGCATCTTTTGGATCGCGCTGAACTTCGCCGGATGGCTCGTCGGCGGGACGATCTACCTGGCCTTTGTCATGGGGGTATCGTTCGAGAGAGCGCTTTTCATCGTGCCGGCGACGATCATTACGGTCATGATCGGCATCGCAAATATCTACGTCCTCGCCGGGATCGAGGGCTATGAAACCAACGGCGCGCTCCGGCCGTTCTTCCGCGATGTCGTCGAGAGCGGGGTCGACGGCCGCGTGATTGCACGCGGCATTTGGGGCAAGACAGTAACCGGTTATCCGCTGGGACTGATTGCCGTTCTGCTCGCGCTCGGCGTGGCGGTGCTCGTCTACGCCATTCTCTATGGTGATCGTCAGTACTCCTCTTTTTGGGCCGCGTTCTCGGCTCAAATTTGGGCGCTCGGCATATTCGGAGCCTTTCATCTTTTCGCGGCGCTTCGATTTCTGCCTTGGGTGACTTTGCCAGGAACGTGGCTATTGCTGCGGAGTGTTCGAAAGAGCTATGAGCGCAATCTGATCGAACGCGAGCGCCCGCCGATCGTCCCTCTGATTCGCTGGCTGCGCTTTGCGATCTTTGTGATCATCAGCTTGGGCGCTGTGATCCTCGCCTTCGGCACATATCTCAACCTGTGCGCGGAGGGGGCGGTATTCCGCTACGACAGGCATTTCGCCGGCGTGATTAACCCGCCGAGCAAAATTCTCTTTCTTTGCGGGCAAGCAACGCTCTTCGCGCTGACCGGAATCGCGACCGGCACGCTCTGGGGCACATGGGCAAAGGTGACTGCCCCGCGCCGCTTCGATCGGCTTGCCGAGGAGATGACGCGCCTGTTCGACCTGCGCCGTCGGTGGCTGAACGACGATTAGGCAGTCAGGGCTTCGCGACCTGGCCGACGTCGCGGTATTTACGGAATCGCAGTTCGAGCATTTCATCAGTCGGGAGATTCTTCAACTCGCCCAGGTGGCGGGTCAGGGCTACTTTCAGAGCCGACGTCGCCGCCTTCGTATCGCGGTGCGCCCCGCCCAGAGGCTCGGCGATGATTTCATCGACGATGCCCAGTTCATCCAGGTCGGCGGCGGTGAGGCGAAGCGCTTCGGCCGCGGCCGGCGCCTTGGCGACGTCTTTCCACGCGATGGTCGCGCAGCCTTCGGGTGAGATCACGCAATACCACGCGTATTGCATCATCAGCAGCCTGTCGCCCACGCCGATGCCCAGCGCGCCGCCGCTCGCGCCCTCGCCGATCACCGTGCAGACAATCGGCGTGCGCAGAGTCGACATCTCCATGATGTTGCGCGCGATGGCCTCGCCCTGGCCACGCTCCTCGGCGCCGATGCCGGGGTATGCGCCCGGCGTATCGATGAGGATCACAAGCGGCATGTCGAATTTCTCGGCCAGCCGCATCACGCGCATCGCCTTGCGATAACCCTCGGGGTGCATCATCGCGAAATTGCGGTGGATGTTGTCCTTTGTGTCGCAACCCTTCTGCTGACCAATGACGGCGACCGGCTCACCGGCGAACCGCGCCAGCCCGGTCACGACGGCCTGATCGTCGCCGAACTGACGATCGCCGTGCAGCTCGCTCCAATCGGTGAACATCGCGCCGATGTAATCCAGCGCATGAGGCCGCGCGGGATGACGGGCGATCTGCACGCGCTGCCAAGCGGTCAGGTTGCCATAGAGCTCGTTGCGCAGCCCTTCGAGCTTGACGCGGGAGCGATCGAGCCGTTCGGCCAGCCGGGTCTCGTCTTCGGGCGATTCCGGCTCGGCGCTTTCGAGCTCGGAGATCTGCTCTTCGAGCTCGGCCAACGGCTTTTCGAAATCCAGTGATGAGACGGCCATGAGGAATGTCCTGGGGGGGATGCTCGCGGGGGAGTGATTGAGGTGCGGATCACTCCTAGTCACCCGATGCGGGAATCACGCGCGTCATTATCGCGATTTCCCGGCTCGCCGCCAATGGGGAAGTTTCGTGGTGCCCGTCGTGCCGTTGTGGTTTTCTCACCACGACGACACAAAGGGCACGATTTATCTGGAATTCGAGGCGGGACCGATGACTAACGCAGAATCAATCCCTGCCTGAACGCTGAATCAATCTTGCTCGAAGTTGCTAATCTCTCTCCAAGTATCCATTCCAAGCCAAGGGAACCTTCACAATCTTCAGTTCAAATACCAAGCTGCCTCAATTATATAATCGTCCAGCTGCAGCTCTGCAATGCTGTTGGGCTCCAAGCTTTCCAAATAGTACTCAATACCCTTTTCTTTAATAAATCGATCGACCGCAACAGCCACGCACAATCCCTGGTAGAATACCGATCTGGTCTTTGCCTCACGCATCTTGGCATCCAATGAGCCATAATATTCTGATACCAACCTGATTGCCGACACATCCCGGCTTAAGACCAGCCCGAATGCCGCCTCACTCCTTGCAAGCTCACTGACTACATGTGACCCCCCGGCAGAATCAGGGAAATCGTCACTAATCCAAGTCGTGGATCCTCGTTCTATGCCCTCCTCGGTCAGCACGCCTTTCAAGTATTCGATGGAGTCCCGGTCTCCTGTCAGCCCGGCGTAACGGAGGCTTCTCCACTTGTCTCGCGCGAGGCCCAATCTGTCATCCGCAGTCACCGAATTCCATTGATCAGATCGCCGGTAGTAATTGACCAATGCCGCCCCCGCCGCCGATGCCAATTCGGAACCGCGACCGACAAATCCGAGCCCATGGCTAATAAATCCCCAGGACTCATGAAAATCTGGATCATCCAGTAAATTGATAAGCAAGGGAATATCATCCACATCAAAAGCCTTCATGGCTTCCCTGTAAGTCAAATCATACATACGGGATTTCCCGTACGACTCATTAATTTCTTGCCTAGTTAGGCTTCTATTCGTTCCACCTTTCGAAGGGGTCTCTTTTGGAGATTCATTCACCTCCGTCTCGCCGGAACCGGCTTGATCCGACGCGGCAAGAATCCCAACTGCTGCTACGATCGGCAGGATGAACTTGAAAAACTTCACTTGGCGGGCTCCATAAGACGGCGTGGCCTGATCTTGAGGATTCGCGGACAGCAAACCAGACTCTGCTTCCGTGTTTTGGGTTTGTCTCGGGTTCGTGGCGAATCCCTCGCTTCGTGTTGCGCGTGTCACTATCGAGAAACTCCGGCTCGCCGCCAATGGGGAAGTTTCGT
>JAJFLK010000241.1 GCA_021772735.1 Candidatus Sumerlaeota bacterium
GTTGCGCCTGGTCGCGCGGCTCTTTGCCGAGCGGGTCGATATCGATCCGGCGAAATTATATGGAATTGAAACCCGTGCCGTCGGCCTGGCCGAGGCCAGGGAATCCGATCATGAAAATGGTAAACCCGAAGCGGATGAGGAAACAGGACGCCTCGTAATCAGGCTTGCCCCGGGCATTCTTGAAGGCCCGCTCGATCTGCCTGCGGATTCCGAACGGGCAACGTCGGATTTCGGCAGTAACGAAACTACGCCGAATGCGGATTCGCCGGATGCAACTCGCAATGGCGATTCGATTCGGCCCGAGTCCCCGAGCCCGTCCGATGCATACGAGGTGAAGCCGAATTTCGAGACGGTTCAATCCGTGGTTCCCGGTCCGGCCGGAGAAATTGCCGACGCATCGGCAGGCGCACCCGGCGAAGCAGGCGAACTGAACGAGCGCATCCTCGCCACGCGCAGGTCCGTCGCGGCCGCGCACGAGACTTTCCTGCGTCTGGCGGATTCGACGAACCGTATGCACGAGCGGGCATTGAATTTTCAGATGGAGCTGCTGCGTACGCCCGGTGCGGCGGCGTCGGGATCGCCATCCCAGACCGTATCGGCAGCGGCGTCGGGATCGGTCGCGGGTCACATTTCCGCGCCGGCGGTTTTTCCTCCATCTTCGGGCAGGTCCGGCTCGGAGCCCCTCATTCCGGATTCAGCACCGCGTTCGTTCTCTCGCGAGGCATGCCTGGAGTTCGCGCGGGGTTCCATCGCCCGCGTGCTCGGACGCGAGTTCGCCTCGATCGACGCGCATCCCACGCGCGTGCGTCTGCCCGATGGACCGCTCATGCTTGTGGACCGCGTTACGTCGGTGTCCGGCGAGCCGGCTTCGATGGGCCCGGGCGCGACGACGACTGAGCATGACGTTACGGCCGATCGATGGTATTTGGACGACGGCCGAATTCCGGCGGGCGTTGCTATCGAATCGGGACAGGCCGACCTGTTTCTTTCGGCCTGGCTCGGCGTCGATTTCCATACACGAGGCGAGAGCGTCTATCGCCTGCTCGATGCGTCGGTGACTTATCACGGCGAACTCGCGCGCGTCGGCTCCGTGCTGCGATTCGATATTCGGATCGATCGATTCATCCGTCAGGGCACGACACATCTTTTCTTTTTCGGATACGATGGGTATTGCGACGGGCGGCCCATGATGACGATGCGCAACGGATGCGCGGGCTTTTTCACCGAGCGTCAGCTTTCCGAGGGCAAGGGTATCATCCTGAGTGATGAAGACCTGCTTCGGACTCCCGGCAAGGCGCCACCCGATTGGAAGCCGCCCGCGCCGATCGATGAAAATACCTCCGAGAGTTACGACGACGCGCGGCTCGAAGCTCTTCGGGCTGGCGATCTGGCGCTGTGCTTCGGAGGCGCTTTCGACGCGGCGTGCCCCGGCGATGGACCGCCGCTGACGATCCCCGGCGGCAAACTCAAGCTGATCGATCGCATCACGAACCTCGAAGTCTCGGGCGGAAGGTGGGGTCTTGGATTGATCGAGGCCGAAACCGATATCCATCCCGACGATTGGTTCCTGACCTGCCATTTTGTCGACGATCCCGTTATGCCAGGCACCCTGATGTATGAATCGTGCCTGCACGCGCTGCGGGTTTTTATGCTTCGAATCGGATGGGTCGTGGCCGCCGACCGCGCGCACTTCGAACCCGTGGCCGGCGTCGAGGCGAGTCTCAAATGCCGGGGCCAGGTCGTCCCCGGGACGCGAATGGCCTCGTATCAACTCTCGATCAAGGAGATCGGTTACGGTCCCGATCCCTATGCTATCGCCGACGCGTTGATGTTCGCCGACGGAAGCCGGATCGTGCGGGTCGAGAATATGTCGCTGCGGCTCGCTGGCGTGACTCGCGAAGATGTCGAATCCATATGGATCGGCGCGAGCGATCGCGATTCGGCGAATCAAGCCACCGGTCTGCCGCGTCCGGTATATGATCGCGAAAGCATTCTTCAATATTGTGTCGGTCGTCCGTCGCTTGCGTTCGGCGATCGCTTGACCCCGTTCGATACGCGGTTCATGGCGCGTCTGCCTGGTCCGCCTTTTCTCTTTGTGGATAGCGTTGATTCGGTCCGGGGTGATCCGTGGGTTGTGGCGGTCGGCGCGGGAGCCCGGGGCTTATATGAAGTTCCGGCCGGCGAGTGGTATTTCCGCGCGAACCGCCAGGATGCGATGCCGTTTTCTGTGATCCTTGAGATTCCGCTTCAAATCTGTGGCTGGCTGACCGCATACATGGGCGCGGCGCTGGAGAGCGAAGACGACCTGCATTTCCGTAACCTCGGCGGAACCGCGACTCTTCATGAGAGCCTCGGGCGCGACGCGGGGTTGCTTGAATCGCACATCGAATTGACGAGCGTCTCGCGTTCGGCCGGGATGATCATTCTCCAGTTCAGCCTCGACGTTCGGCGCGAAGGCCGAAGCGTTTACTCCGGCACGACGTCATTCGGGTTTTTCCGGCCCGAGGCCCTGGCCAATCAGGTCGGCGTGCGCGGCGCGAAGCCGTATCAGCCGCCTGATGAGGAGGCAGGCGCGCGGCGCGAGCTTGCCCTGCCCGATGAGCCGCCAGCCACTCCCGATGATCGGACGCACACAGCTTCGGCTTCGGCGGGGCTCGCGCTGCCCGGCCGCGCATACCGGATGATCGATCGGATCGAGTTGTATTTGCCCGGCGGCGGTCCGCGCGGGCTCGGCTTCATCCGTGGCGCGAAAGATGTCAATCCCGACGAGTGGTTTTTCAAGGCCCACTTTTTTCAAGATCCGGTCTGGCCCGGCTCGCTCGGGATCGAGGCGTTCATCCAATTGATGAAGGTCGTCGCGCTGGATCGCTGGGGCGAGGCGCGCGACGAAACGCATCGCTTCGAGCCCATCGCGATCGGATCGCCGCACACCTGGGCCTATCGCGGTCAGGTTATCCCGACCGACAAAGAGGTGACGGTCGAAGCCTCGATCATGGAGATCAACGATGACGCGTTGACGATGAAGGCCAACGGTTACCTCACGGTCGATGGCCGCCTGATCTATGAGATGACGGATTTTGTCCTGGCGCTTGCGCCGATCTCGCGTGCGTCGGAACTTGCGCCGAATTCGGGCGCGTAGGAATAGGTCGAGATTGATATGAAATATAACCGCGTCTTTCTCGATTCGATTGGCTATCAGCTCGCGCCGAATGTTGTCTCTTCGGCGGAGCTTGAGGCCCGGCTGGCGCCGGTTTATGAAACCCTGCGGATTGGCTCGGGTCAGCTCGAAGCACTGACTGGCATCCGCGAGCGCCGCTGGTGGGACGAGGGGCATTCGAACGCACAAGGCGCCGCAGATGCCGCGCGGCGTGCGCTCGCCGAATCCAAGGTCCGGCCCGAAGATATCGGTGCGATCATTTACGCCGGAGTCTGCCGCGATCACCTGGAGCCCGCGACCGCGTGCGCCGTGGCCGATTCGATCGGCGTGCGCAATGCCGTCGAGGTCTACGACATCTCGAATGCCTGCCTGGGCGTCCTGAACGGTATTCTTGATATCGCGAATCGGATCGAGCTCGGGCAGATTCGCGCCGGGATGATTGTCTCGTGCGAGACCGCCCGCGAGATCAACGACGTGATGATCGAGAAGATGAATGCCGAAGCGACGATGGAGTTCTTCAAGGTTTCGCTGGCGACGTTGACCGGAGGTTCCGGAGCCGTCGCGGTGATCCTGACCGATGGATCGTTCGCCGCAGATCAGCCCCGGCTGCGCGGGGCGGTCTCGCACGCCGCCCCGGAGCATCACGCCATCTGCCGCTGGGAAGCCGGTGGGCGGGGGCTGAACGGTTCGGCGCCCCCGCACATGGAGACCGATGCGATTGCAGTCCTGAATCACGGCGTCGTTCTCGGCAAAGACACCTGGCGCAGCTTTCTGGATCAGATGGACTGGCGCGGCGAAGACATTGACCGAGTCATCTGTCATCAGGTTGCGTCGAGCAATCGCGAGTCGATTTTGAAGGCCTTCGAACTGGACCGGGCCAAAGACTTCTCGACATTCGAATACCTGGGCAATATCGGCACGGTCTCCTTGCCGATGACTGCCGCAATCGCTTCGGAGCGCGGGTTCCTGAATCGCGGAGATCGAGTTGGATTTCTCGGCATTGGCAGCGGGCTGAATTGCATGATGCTCGGTTGGGATTGGTAAGACGTGACGTTCGACACGGCCCCTATCCGCGATCTCTATCCGTTCGAGAGCCACAGCATCGATCGCGGCGGGTTGCGGCTGCATTATCTCGATGAAGGCAGCGGCGATGCGCTGGTCTGCCTCCACGGCAATCCGACATGGTCGTTTTATTATCGAAGTATGGTCCAGACGCTGCGCGGCGACTATCGCCTCATTGTCCCCGATCATATCGGTTGCGGACTTTCCGAGAAGCCCGGCGACGGCGATTACGATTATCGTCTTCGCTCGCGCATTGATGATGTGGCGTTGCTGCTCGATCACCTCGGCATCGGCGAGAAGATTACGCTCGTGCTGCACGATTGGGGCGGCGCGATCGGCATGGGATTCGCCGCGCGTCATCCCGAGCGTATCGCGCGGATTGTGCTCTCGAACACGGCGGCATTCTTCCCGCCCGGCGATGCGCCGATTCCCGTCTCGTTGAGGCTCGTGCGCGACACCTGGCTGGGCCCGTTGCTCGTTCGCGGGCTTAACGCGTTCGCCCTGGGCGCGACGAGGATGGCGACGCACAAGGGCCTTTCGCCTGAGGTCCGCCGGGGATTGACGGCCCCGTATAATTCATGGGCCAACCGTATCGCGACACTTCGTTTCGTCCAGGATATTCCTCTGCGACCGGAGGATCCGTCATACGATGAGATCGTTCGGATGAGCGACGCGGTCTCCGGATTTGATAACCTGCCGGTCCTGATCGGGTGGGGCATGAAAGATTTTGTCTTCGACTTGAATTTCTTTGAAGAGTGGAAACGCCGATTGCCCAGCGCGCAGGTTCATGCGTTCGAGGATGCCGGACATTACCTCCTGGAGGACGCCGGGCCCGAATGGATCGAAAAGATCGCCCTGTTCTTGAAGGCCAACCCGATCTGAGACACGATGACGACTTCGCCCGCGACACACGATTCACATACGAATGATGCGGACCATGCGTTGTCCCCGGAGGCCGATTCGTCGCCCGTTAACGTCGCCTTGCACCTGGCCGTAATGGCTCGCCGCAAGCCGGACATCGACGCCGTCGTGTGTTCGGACGGGCGCGATGGCGATGGATGCGCGAGATGGAAGCGGATGACGTTTGCCGAACTGGAGGCGGAGAGTGATCGCATCGCGCATGGGCTCGTTCGCCTCGGGATCGCGCGCGGCACCCGGACGGTGCTGATGGTCCCGCCGAGCGTCGAGTTTTTCACGCTTACGTTCGCGCTGTTCAAGATCGGCGCGGTGATCGTCATGGTCGATCCGGGTATGGGGCGGCGTAACCTCAGCAAGTGCCTGGCCGAAGCCGAGCCCGAAGCCTTCATCGGCATCCCGCTCGCGCACGCGGCACGGGTTGTGCTCGGCTGGGCGCGGCCGACGGTGCGGGTTAAAGTCACGGTCGGGCGCAGGCTGTTCTGGGGCGGCGCGACGGCCGCAGAATTGGCGCGGGGTCCGGCGCACGCCTACCCGGCCGTCGACGCGGCGCGCGATGAAACCGCCGCGATCTTGTTCACGAGCGGAAGCACCGGCGTGCCCAAAGGCGCAGTTTATACACACGGGATTTTTGCGGCGCAGGTGCAGTATTTGCGGCGTCAGTTCGAGTTCGGCGACGACGAGGTCGATCTGGCGACGTTCCCATTGTTCGCGCTTTTCGATCCGGCGCTCGGCATGACGGCGGTGATCCCGGATATGGACGCAAGCCGCCCGGGCCAGGCCGACCCCGCCAAGCTTATCGAATCGATCCGAGCGCACGGAGTGACGCAAATGTTCGGGTCTCCCGCGCTGATCGATCGGCTTGGCCGATATTGCGAGACCGAGGGGATTGAATTGGCGACACTGCGGCGCGCGCTTTCGGCCGGCGCTCCTGTGCGCCCCGATATTTTGGAGCGATTCGCCGGCGCGTTGAATCCCGGCGTGCCCGTCTTCACACCTTACGGCGCGACCGAGGCGCTGCCGGTCAGCGCCATGCCGAGCACGGAGATCCTTGGCGAGACGCGGCACGAGACGGCGGCCGGCGGCGGGAATTGCGTCGGTGTGCCGATCGAGCAGGTTCAGGTTTCCATCATTCGCGTGACTGAGGAGGCGATCGATCAATGGAGCGACGATCTCGTTCTCGCGCCGGGCGAGATTGGCGAGATCGTCGTTAAGGGGGCGGTCGTGACGCGTGAATACTACAATCGGCCCGAGCAGACGCGTCTGGCAAAGATTCACTCTGATGAAAGCGGCGAGGGGCGCGGCGACATCCGTCATCGGATGGGCGACCTGGGCCGATTCGATGAGCGCGGAAGGTTGTGGTTCTGCGGGCGCAAGAGTCATCGGGTCCAGACGTCTGCCGGGCCGCTTTATACAATCCCTTGCGAGGGCGTGTTCAACGTTCATCCGAAGGTTCTTCGCACGGCGCTTGTCGGTGCCGGACCGAGCGGGAGCGAGACGCCGATCATCTGCGTTGAACTAGAAGCAGCCGACAGCGGCGCGGATCACAAACAGGTCATCGCTGAATTGAGGGAGCTGGGCGCGAAGTATCCACACACGCGCGGGATCGAAACGTTTTTGTTTCACTCCGGATTTCCCGTCGATGTGCGGCACAACGCCAAGATCGTCCGTGAGAAACTTCGTGCATGGGCCGAGAGGCGATTGCGATGAGCGCTTCGGATTTCAAGATCGAATCGAGC
>JAJFLK010000242.1 GCA_021772735.1 Candidatus Sumerlaeota bacterium
ACCATTTTCAGACCGAGGGGTGAGCAATCATGAAACGATGGCTTGAATCCGCAGCCGTGCTTGGGGCGGCCTGCATCTTCGCTTTGGCGACGGGCGTCGCAACGGCCGACGACGATGCGTCGGCAAAAGAAATTTCCGTACGGCCCACGTTCTATAAAGACGTGCTGCCGGTGCTGCAGACCAATTGCCAGGATTGCCACCGGCCCAGCGGTCTGAACCTGGGCGGGATGATCGCGCCGATGCCGCTGGTGACGTATGAAGACACCCGGCCTTGGGCCAAATCGATCGTGAAGAATATAAAATCGCGCGAGATGCCGCCGTGGCACGCGTCGGCCGAGTTCAACGGCGTTTTCGCTGGCGAGCGCACGCTTGAGGATAGCGAGATCGAAACGCTCGCTCGATGGGCCGCGACGGGATCGCCCGCGGGCAATCCCGATGACGCTCCCGAACCGATCAAGTGGTCCAAGACGGAATGGGCGATGGGCGAGCCGGATCTCGTCCTCACCCTGGACGAGCCGTTCTGGGTCGGCGATGACGTCGAGGATCTCAACATCAACCTGCAGACGAAGCTTACACCTGAGATGCTCCCCGATGATAAGTACATCGTCGCCTACGAATACAAACCCGGCTCCACGGCCGTGCATCATATCATCGGTTTCACGGCGCCGCCCAAAGACGCGGATGCACGCGGGATTCAAATGATCGGCGGCATCGCTCCGGGCACGGAGCCGAGCTTCCTGGCCGAGGGCTACGGCATCAAGTTGCACTCCGGAGCGACGTTCATTTTCCAGATGCACTATCACAAAGAGCCCGGCGAGGGCACCGGCGTCCACGATCAATCATCGGTCGCGTTCAAGTTCGCCGATAAGCCCGTTGAGCGGCTATTCATCGAAGCCGTCGGCGATATCGGCAAGATGTATGTCCCCGCAGGTGCGAAGGATCACAAGATCACTTCGGTCCGCGAGTTCGATCGCGACATCATCGTCATTAGCTTCCTGCCGCACATGCACCTGCGCGGCGATTCGGCGCTCTATACGGCCATCCTCCCCGATGGGACGCGCAAGAAGCTGCTCGAAGTGCCGAAGTATGACTTCAACTGGCAGACGAGTTACCTGCTCAACGATCTTCTCGAACTGCCCGCCGGAACGAAGATGGAAGTTGTTCTGGGGTACGATAACTCAGCCGATAACCCGGGCAATCCGGACCCGACCGTTGACGTGAGTTGGGGATCGGCAACGACCGACGAGATGAACCTGGGCTGGATGACCTGGGCGTACGCGGACCCGCAGCCGGACGACGTGATCCCGAACGCGATCGGCGGACAAGGGCAGCGCGGCCGTCGTGGTCCACGGGGCCAGCGCGGTGGGGGCAACCCCGATGCCGGTGCTGAGGCCGGTCACGGCGCGACAACTGAAGGCTGATATCCGGGCGAGCATCGAAAGTTGCTTGCCTGTATTCGGTGTGATCGCCGGCGGACGAATCCCGCAGCGACCCGAAGCCTTTCGCAAACCACAATACAAACTCCCTCGGCCCAGACCGGCCGGGGGGAGTTTTTCTTCAATCGAGAGCGGCATCACGAATTCGAGGCTCCCCATCTTCAGTCCGTTTGCAGTTCTGCCTGAAGAGACGATGCAAGGTACTTCCCGACGATCTCCTCTTCGTCCACGGCGAGATCGGCGCCGGCGCGGATCAGCTCATCGCGATACGCGTGATAGCGCGCTCGCGTGACGATCAGGGCATCGGGCGCCAGCAGACGCACCTGCCCCACGATCTGGCGCGATGTTGCGGGGTCCGGCACCGCGACGATCACCGCCCGCGCTCTTCGGACGCCCGCGTCCTCCAGAACCTCGGCCCGGGTGGCGTCGCCGACGTGCGTCTCGAACCCGGCGTTTCTTGCCAGAGCCGCCGATGAGGGGTGCAGCTCGATGATGATAAGGGTCGAAGCAAGCGTTCGTCCCAGCGCCTCGGCGGCTCGTTGTGCAGCAGGGCCGTATCCCACAATGATGATGGGCTTGACTCCTTTGCGTTCGCTCGAAATGGGCCTCTCTTCAGAATCCGAGTGCGGCGATTGCCGAGGCAAAATCGCCTGCGCCTTCGTCGCCGCAAAAGGCGCCGCGGCCACAAGGAATGGAGTCAGGAAGAGAGTCACAATTGTTGAAGATACGATCAGGCGAAACAGATCGCCGTCGATCAATCCCCCCAGATGCGCGACCTCGGCCAGAACGAACGAGAATTCGCCGACCTGGGCAAGGCAGATCCCCGTCGCCAGTGCCGCCCCAAGAGAATACCGAAAAACGAGGACAACACCCGTGGTCACCGCAGCCTTGCCTAGGACGATCAGCGCGACAACGGCGAGGATCTGAATCCAGTGCCCTGCCGCCCACACCGGATCGCCCAGCATGCCGATCGAACTAAAGAACAGCGTCACGAAAAGCGTCCTGAGCGATCCAACCTCGGCCCGTATCTGCGTGGCAAACGGCGATCCGGCCAGCAAGAGCCCGGCCATGAACGCTCCAAGCGCGGGCGAAAGGCCAAGCCGATGCGCCGCCCAAGCTGAACCCACGGCCACGACAACGGCGAGGAGCGTCGGCAGCTCGCGGTTTCGCGCCAGCTCTTCGGTGCGCAGTAATGGGGGAACGAGATAATTCAGGACGACGTAAAGAGTGCCGGCCAGAAGACAGGCCGCGCCGACGGCCCGGCCCACATCCCATCCGATCTCGGACATCGAGCCACCCCCGGCAAGGACGGTAACCAAGAGAACCAATGGAACCACCGCGACGTCCTGCATCAGCAGAATCCCCAGTGAGTTTCGGCCGTGAACGCTTTCCATTTCCGCGCGGCGCACCAGAAGGCGCAAGACACACGCCGTGCTGCTCAGTGCAACCACGCCGCCCAGCGCCACCCCCGTGCGCCAATCGAGGCCGATCGCCATACATACCGCAGCCGTCGCGCCACCGGTGATCAAGATCTGGAGCGTGCCCCCGGCGAGCGCGACCGGCCCGAGCTTTTTGAGACGATCCCAGGAGAACTCGAGCCCGATGGTGAATAAAAGGAGCGCTACTCCCAATTCCGCGATGGATGACACGGCTTCGTGATTGGGCATCCAATCCAGAGCATTTGGGCCGAGCAGGGTCCCGGCCAGCAGGTAGCCGAGGATGGCGCTTTGCTTAATCCGCTCGCAAAGCGTGCCGAGAACCATAGCCGCCGTCAGCAGGATGAGCAGGTCCAGCAATGCGGTCCAGATGTTCATGAGGTATCAGCTCCGAAAAAAAGCTTGGAGCGAGCAGATTCGGTAATCGCCAGAACGGCCGGGTTCTTAACCTTGCGTTCGGCCGAGATCGCGTAGAACCTTTCACGCACCTGCGTCAGTTGGCCCACCACTTGAACGTCATATCGGCTGCACACGTCCTCTTCCACAACGGACGGCAACACGAAGAGCCCGCGGCCGACCTGGCCGAAAACTTTGAGCAGAGCGCTGTCCTGAAATTCTCCGATGATCCTGGGTCTGATCCGGTTCGCGCTGAACCAATGGTCGAGCGAACGTCGCAATGTCGCGCTCTCTGTGGGAAGCAAGAAAGGCGCTCCATTGAGTGACTTTGGGAAGCCGCTCTTGACGGTTTCAGCCAGATCTTTCACTCCGAAAACAGTAACGCCAATCTCGCCGAGCAAATGGTTGAAAGCCTTAACCTTTGCTTGCGAACCGATGGGCGCGTCAGTGAGAACCAGGTCCAGCTCGTAAGCAGATAGCCGCGCAAGCAAGTCGACGGGTTTTCCTTCATCCACGACCAGGCAGACGGGTTCGGGCAAATGGTGCGCGGGCTCAAGCAGGCGGTAGACGATCTGTTTGGGCAGAACCATGGACGCGCCGACCTGGAGCCGTTGGGCGCTCGTGCCTGCCGGTCGGCCATTGACCGTATTCATCAAGTCCTGGCCAATGGCAAAGATTTCGTCGGCGTATCGATAGACGGTTTGCCCGAAATCAGTCAGAACCAGACTCCGCCCGTTTCGACTGAATAGAACTTCGCCCATTGCCTGCTCAAGCGTCTTGATCTGAGCCGAAATAGTCGGCTGCGCAAGCCGGAGCTTCTTGCAGGCAGCTGTGATTCCCCCCTCTCTGACCACGGTCCAAAAGTAGAACAGGTGGTGATAATTCAGCCAGTCCATACCCAAATTATGGATTTGAATAATCTATAGATCAACAGCATATTATCTATTTTTATGGAATTTCGAGGGATGCTAGAAATGGGCCATTGGCTTGGGCTCCATGAAGCTCGAGCCGAGCTTCGAACGAGGGGAATCCAAACAAAGGAAAAGGGGGACGACTCCGGGCTGCCGACCCGCAATCTCGGCTTCATGAACAAGGTTTGAAAACTTGATGGAGGGCCATGAACATGCGCAAGAAGACTAAATGGGATGGTATCCGCATCGGAGACAAGGTCAGACACGGCGAATACGGCTTGGGCGACGTCGAGTCCAAGAAGGGCTCGGGCGACGACGCCAGGGTGCTCGTGTCGTTCCGGGGAGGTGAGCTGCGAGAACTCGCGCTGAAATATGCGAGGTTGAAGATCTTGAAGCAAGCTCGCCTTCGGTAGAGGGAGGAATGTGATGATGGCTGGGCACCCCAGACCATTATCGGCCCCAGACAAGCTGGGATACTCGGCCGACCTGTCGATCCGGACTCGGGATCCGGTGATCGTCGAGTTCGATCTGGTCGGAGTCCTTTCTTGGTAGTCTTTGGATCATAGGAGATCGAAAATGCGTCTCGACATTCGCGCACACAGCTTAGGCTTGATTCCCTTCTTGAGAGAGCACGTCAAGCGACAAATTGCCTTCGCCTTTAGCCGGTACGGGAGTCAAATCGTTTCAATATCAGTAGAGCTCGATGGGGCCGATTGCCAGAGCGGAGATGAGTCTTATCGATGCCGGACACGCGTAAACCTGGGGGGCGAGAACCGCTTCGATGTTGAGGTGGATGATCCCGATCTCGAAGTGGCCATTCGACGGTCGGTTGAACGTGCCGCTCGCCGAGTGCGGATGGCGATAGAACGAGTGGAGACACCCTCACCTCCAGCACAAGACGGGCCGAAGGATTCGTATTACAACTTCCTGGATCACAAAGTTTTGAAGTAGACGATTCGACATGCCTTCTTCTTTGTGGGGAAAGTCTTGTGAGCTCCGAATGGAGGGCGCAATCCACGTTTCACCACCCCAGCCAAGCGCTCCGGAGGGGTTCGATCTTTAGCTCCGCCGATGCCTACGGAGCTTGAGTATTTCAACCGCGGTTCTCTATCACCCGACGTGATGCTCCAGGCTTTCGGCGAGGTAAGGATCACCGGCGCTCACGACGGCCTCGCGGCGCAGGGCGCGCAGCCAGGCAAGGTAGAAGATCGAGGCGACGCCGATGCCGGTGCCGATTTCGATCCAGCCCAGAGGCGGCGTGTCGAATCCCGATGGCATCGCCATCAGGTAAAAGTCGAGCCAATGGCCGAGGACGATCGCGAGCGAGATGAAGATCATTAATCCCTCGCGGCGTTTCATTGCGCGCGGCACGAGCGCGAACGGCAGCGCGAAATTGATGGCCAGATTGATCGCGTAAAGCGTGAACCACGGCCCGCCGCGCAGGTCGAAATACGCCGATTCCTCCGGGATGTTCGCATACCAGATGAGCATGAATTGCGAGTAAAACAGGTAGGCCCAGAAGATCGAAAACGCGAAGAGGTATTTGCCCAGATCGTGGAGATGATCGGGCCGCAACTCGGGCAGGTCGCCCCTGCGGCGCAGAGCGATCGCCAGGAGCGTCAGCACAGCCAGCGCTGCCGCAAAGCCGCTCGACATCGCATACCACGGGAAGAGAGTGCTGACCCAGTGCGGTTCGAGCGACAGCATCCAATCCGCCGCGGCCAGGCAGTAAGTCGCGATGCACGCGACAAGGAACGCCGCCGAAACGCGGACCACTCGGTGCGATGGGTCCCAGGGGGCCGCCACGCCCTTCTCGTCCCGATCCTGCGCGGCATCCCGAGCGCGATGTGCCGCCGCCAACGCCCGCGCAAAGCCGATCCAGACAAGCAGGATCACGATCATCCGCACCGCGAACGCGGGCAGATTCAGGTAAGCGCTTTTGTGGATGAGCAATACATCGGCGGCGACGATCTCGGGGTCGGCCCAGATATATAGCGATCGCGCGCCGGCCAGCGAGGCGATCATCAGCACGGCGCCCGGAATCAGATACCCCGCCATGGATTCGGCCACGCGCCGCAGAACCGCAAGCCATCCGGCCCGGACCATCGCGTGCGCCGCGATGAACGCGACGGCCATCAGTGCGATCGAGAGGAAATAGAAATTGTGAACCAGCAGCGCGGACCACGCGCGATGCGGATCAGAAGCCAACGCCGCCGCCAGCGAGACTCCGCCGACGATGGCCCCGGCCCACGCCAGGCGCTCAAGCGCCCCGCTTCCCGGCTTGTGGCTGGCGGCGCTCGCTTCGGTTGATTTCGTACTGTGTGATGATGAGTTCATATTGGAATTGATGCCGGAATTCGTATACGTGCGGCCTTCGGTCCGTTCTACCAGGCCGGGCCTCCCGCAGGTTGTGGCGATGCACTCGCCTCGGTCTCCACCGCTTCGCCAGACTGATACCCATCGCCCTGCAACTCGCGGACGAACAAGATCGCGGCCCACCGATCCTCGGCCCGGATCATCCCGCCGTGGGGCGGCATGTAAAGCCGGCCGTAGGTGATGATGTGAAACAGCTCGCCATCGGGCCGCTTGCGTGTTTGTGTGCCGAGCAGACTCATGCCGAGCGGCGCGCGTTGGGCGACGAGTCCATCGCCCTGGCCCAGCGGCCCGTGGCAATGCAGGCAAAAATTGGCGTAGACCTCGCGGCCTCGATCCAGATTCATGCGCGTCGCGGCCAGTGGGTTTTTCAATCGGCGTCCGGCGTTCTGGCGGTCGTCGACGGTATCTTTGAAAACCATCGGCGTGACGCCGCGCGGGATCGTTCCGGCGACCGGTTCGCGTAGCGTGTCCCCGTCGCCAAAACCCGGGGCGACGTTCTGTGCTTTCAGCGCCGGGGTTCGGGCCATGCCGTTGATGAAAGCGAAATTGCGCTCGCCATAATCGCGCCGCGTCGCACCGGCGGCGAGAGCGAGCCCGGCCAGCAACGCGACAACCAGACCCGTGACGGCTTTGTCGATGAGGTTCTTCATGGCAGGCTCCTCATGGCAGATCGACCTCCCTCACTTCAGCCGCGCCCCGATCTCGCACGAAACCGGCAATCTCTTCGGCATCATCCGCATTGGTTTCGAGAGCGAGGATGAAGCGATCGTTCGTTGCGCCCTCAAGGGCAATGCCAGGTTGCGCGCCGGGCCAGAGACGCGAGCGAATGAAGAAGACGATGATCGTTCCCACGGCGGCGAAGAGCACCATCAGCTCGAACGTGATCGGGATGAGCGCCGGCAGGGCGTCGAACGGTTTGCCGCCGATATTGAGCGGCCAGCTTCGCGTCGAAACCCAGAGCTGAAATCCCAGGGCCGTCGCCACGCCCAGGCTTCCGAGCATGAAACACACGACGCCCAGACGCGACCGCGCGACACCCATCGCTTCTTCGAGACCGTGGACGGGCCAGGGGACGTAGGTGTCGTAAATCTTACGGCCCGATTCGCGCGCCGCGCGCGTCGCCGAAAGCAGATCTTCGGGTGAGTCGAAGCTTGCAATGCAGAGTTTGTGCGTCATGGCTTCTCCCCCTCGCCGGGCGTCGCATCAATGATCGTGGCGCTCGCCACCTCTCCGGACCCTGGCGTCGCCGCGACGCTCTTGACCTCGGCGATGGCGATCATCGGCAGCACCCGGCAGAACAGGAAAAAGCAGGTGAAGAACAGGCCGAAGCTGCCGAGCAGCGTGCCGACCTCGACATAGGTCGGCGAATAATCCGCCCAGCTCGACGGCAGGAAATCGCGATGCAGGGAAATGACGATGATCACAAAACGTTCGAGCCACATGCCGATGTTGATCGCGATCGAAATGAAGAAAATGATCAGCGGGCTCGTGCGCACGCGCTTGCTCCAGAGCAATTGCGGGATCAGCACGTTGCACGTCACCATGACCAGATACTCGGGCGCGAACGGCCCGCGCATGCGATTGATCGCCAGGAAGCTCTCGTAATTATTGCCGCTATACCAGGCGAAGAACGCTTCATGCGCGTAGGCCAGCGCGACGATGAGCGAGGTCACCAGCGTGATCTTGCACATCGCGTCCAGGTGGCGAAGCGTCACGTAATTCTCGAACCGCATGACACGCCGAGCGATGATCATCAACGTCAGCACCATCGCGAAGCCTGAGAAGATCGCGCCTGCGACAAAGTACGGCGGGAAGATCGTGGAGTGCCATCCCGGCACCAGCGCCGTCGCGAAGTCGAAACTGACGACCGTATGCACGGAGACGACCAGCGGTGTGGCTAGCCCGGCGAGCAGGAGGTAAAGCATTTCGTATCGGATCCATGTCCGGCCCGATCCGTCCCAGCCGAAACTCATGATCCCATAGATGAACTTGCGAACCCGATTGCGCGCGCGGTCGCGCACCGTAGCCAGATCGGGAAGCAGGCCGATATACCAGAAGCACGCCGAAACGGTCAGGTATGTGCTGATCGCGAAGACATCCCAGACCAGCGGCGAGCGGAAATTGATCCACAGCGGGCCGCGCGTATTCGGGTAGGGGAACATCCAGAACGCGAGCCACGGCCGCCCCATGTGAATCAGAGGGAAGATGCCCGCGCACATGACGGCGAAGATCGTCATGGCTTCGGCCGATCGGTTGACCGCCGTGCGCCACTTCTGGCGGAAGAGGAAAAGGATGGCCGAGATGAGCGTCCCGGCGTGGCCGATGCCGACCCAGAAAACAAAATTCGTGATGTCCCACGCCCAGCCGACCGTGGAGTTGAGCCCCCACGTCCCGATGCCCGTCGCGATCTCGTGTGTGACCAGGACCGCGCCGATGCAAAGCGCCGTGACCGATGCGAAGAAACCCACGTACCACGAGGCGGTCGGCATCGCCTCGACCGGACGGCAGATGTCGTCGGTGATCTGGCTTGCCGTGCGTGGGGTATCCACGAGCGGCGGCCGGAGGGCTTGCGTTGCGGAGGGGTTCAACTCGTCGCGTCCTCCTTACGAATCCGGGCCAGATATCGAACCGAAGGGCGCGTGCCGAGCGGTTCCAAAACGCTGTATGCGCGCGGATTCTCTAGCGCGCGTGAGACCGCGCTTTGCGGATCGTTCGCATCGCCCAGGACGATCGCGGCGGCCGGGCATGACTGCGCACATGCGGGCCGGACATCGGCATCGGCGACCGGGCGGCCGTCACTTGCCGCATCGCGCTTGCCCGCGTTGAGCCGCTGGACGCAGAACGTGCATTTCTCCATCACGCCTCGGCTGCGCACAGTGACGTCCGGATTGAGCACGAAGTTCTGCACGAGATCCTCGTGCGCGTAATCGAACCAATTGAAACGCCGGACTTTGTACTGGCAGTTGTTCGCGCAATATCGCGTGCCGACGCAGCGGTTATAGACCTGCATGTTCAGGCCCTCGGAGCTATGAACCGTCGCAAGGACGGGGCAGACGGTCTCGCACGGCGCGTGATCGCACTGCTGGCAAAGCATCGGCTCGAAGGCGACATCGGGTTCGGCCTCGGGCGCCTCGGGCGAGCCGCTATAATACCGGTCGATGCGCATCCAGTGCATGTCGCGCTTCTTGCGGACCTCGGCCTTGCCGACGACCGGAATGTTGTTCTCGGCCTGGCACGCGACGACGCACGCCGCGCAGCCCGTGCAGCGGTTCAGGTCGATGGCCATCGTCCATTTGTGACCGGGGTAATCGTGCTCGGACCACAACGTGGGCTCGGCGGCGTGAGCGCCGTGTTTGAGATGCTTGTCGGTTTCACTTTGCCCGCCGTGTTCGCTGTTCCCCCCGGCGTCACCGTGTCCGTTCTCGCGTCCTTGTTTGATGAAATCGGCGAATGACATCTCACGCGCCGGGTTGCGGTCTTCGCCCGTGAAGGGCTCGGTCTGATGATCGTAGAGCTGCGTGCGCGCGGGCTCGTCGAATCCGTTCGTCGGCGTGACGCTCACACTGCCGACGCCAAGCAAGGGATAAACATCGGCTCCGCCCGGCTCGGCTTTGTCGATCCCGAAGACGCGTTCGATGGGATAATTCGCCGCGATGCGCCCCGCATGGGTCCGGCCGTACCCGAGCGCCGTGGCGAGAACGCCTTCGGCCATACCCGGCTGGATATGGATCGGCATCCGGACCGGGCCGAGCCCGGTGTCCGCCTCGGCACGGATTTCAACGACGCGTCCCTCTTCGAGGCCAAGCTCCCGCGCCGTCGCCGGAGAGATCGCCCCGACGTTGCCCCATGTGATCTTGCTGATCGGATCGGGCAGTTCCTGGAGCCAGGGATTATTCGCCTGGCTGCCGTCCCCGAGCGCGATGCTCGGATACGCAAGGAACTCCAGATCGCCCTCGGCGCGATTGCCATTTTCGTTTTGGGCCAAGACCGATTCGACGACCGCCAATTCAACCAGGCCCGCGAGCGGCGGCCGCGTGAAGCTCGCATCGGGCGTGGCGTCCTCGATTTCGAACGCGCCCTTTTGCAGGCACTCGACCCAGAATTTCTCGAACCGATCGAACTGCGATTGGCGCTCGAACACTTCATCTCGCCAGACGCGCCGCACAAGCTTGTAGGCCTCGGTCGGTTTTCCCGCCCATGTCGTCAGGCTCGTCACCGCCGGGCGCGAGCCGAACAGCGGCGCGATCGTCGGCTGCACGATCGAATACGTTCCTCTTCGTGGCCGCGCGATGTCCCAGCTCTCCAGAGCGTGCGGCGTCGGGCAGATCCAATCCGCCAGCGCTGCGGTCTCATCCAGCCGATCGCACAGCGCAATCTTGAGCGGGACCTTTTCCAGTGCGCGCCGCAGCTCGGCGCCGCGCGGATGATTGTACACGGGGTTGGCGCCCAGAAAAATTACCGCGCCTGGGACTGCGCGATTGTCGTCGCTCTCTGCCTGCGCGCCGCTTCCGGCTTGTGTGCCAGCGCTTTCGATATCAGCGATCAGTGTTTCCAGAGCGTCGGGGGTATCCAATGAATCGAGATCATCCGCCTCTTCCCATACCGGTCGTGCGAGGTCGATCGTCGCGCCGTAACTTCCCAGCCATTCGTTGATGATGTTGATGATGATCTGGTCGGCTGCCGATTCAGAGCCCGCGATGACCAGGCTTCGTCCCCGTGCCGCGACGAGCTCTTCGGCCAGACCCCCGAGAATCTCATCATCGACCGCATCGGGGATCGGGATGGCAGGAAGCCTGCCCGCGATTGATTCCACTTCGCGCTTGCCGAGCTTGCGCCCGACATGGACGAGCAGGTGCAGCAGCGTCGCGCCGACGGCCGACGGCTTCAAAGCCACGCGGAAGTCCGCGTTCGCGCCGGTCAGAGACATGCGAGGGTCCAGGCTCACGAGGCGTGCCATCTTCCCGCCGTTCAATTCGGGATCGCGCGCATCGGCCCAGTCTCGCGTGAACCCGACCGGCGAGATCCACGTGCCGAGGAAATCCGCATCGAAGCTGACGACAAGCTCGGCTTTGTTGAATCGATAAGACGGTATGCGCGCCGTGCCTTGGGTTGCGCCGTGGGCTCGGGCGATCGCCCTGGTCGCGAGCGGGTGATGCTCGACAACCCGCGTATCGGGGAACGCGGCTTGAAAAATCTCAATGGCACGGCGCGCGGCGGGGCCGTCATCGCCCGAGGTCACAATTCGGATGGATTCGCCACGGTCGCGGATGCTCCTGAGCGCTCCGATCACGGCGGCGTCCAGTTGCGCGAAATCAGTCGCCTCGCCCTTTGCCAGCGGTGTCTTGAGCCTCTCCGAATCATAAAGATCCAGGACTGAGGCCTGGCCTCGGGCGCACAGGCCTCCTCGCGAGATGGGATGATCCGGATTGCCTTCGAGCTTGATCGGACGGCCTTCGCGATTCTTGACCAGCACGCCGCACGACGCCGGGCAGGCGCGGCACGTCGAGCTGTACCACGTCGGCAAACCCGATAGCGTGTGCTCGGGCTGATCGCGCCAGGGGATGATGGTCTGGCGCGGACTTCGGACGTCGCAACTCGTCAAGCCCAGCGCCGCAAAACTCGAGGCCAGCAGCGTGAGAAAATCCCGACGCCGGACGAGGTCGCCCTCGCTGACGCCCTCAGCGATACCCTCGGCGCGGCTCGCAGCTTGGCCGTTGTTCAGAGAGTCGATGCTTTGGGACCAATCGGACATGGCCGGGGACTTCCTCTTTTGCTAGTAGTGGCAGGCGGCGCAATCGAGCGTCGCGCCCGCGCGATTTTTCCAGTGCGCCGGAGCCTTTTCTTCATCCTGACGGTGGCACTGGATACACCAGCCCATCGTCAGCGGCGCTTGCTGGCCGATGCGTTCCATGCCGGCGACGTCGCCGTGGCATTCGATGCAATTGATGCCGTTGCCGACATGGACTCGATGATCGAATTTGACATGCTCGGGCAGATTGTGGACGCGAACCCAAGCCAGAGGAGGATCTGCGCCTACGTCCGCGACTTTGTAAGCACGGGTCAGACGCGCGAGATTTTCCGAGAGTTCGGGGCTGTCTTGCCGCTTCTTGACCACCTTGTGGCAGCCCATGCACGTGCCGAGCGCCGGCAGTCCGGCGACCGGACTTCGTTCCGCGCCGTGATGGCAGTAAAGGCATGAAATCGCGAGCTCGCCCGTGTGCAAAGCATGCGAGAACGCGATGGGCTGCTCGGGTTGATATCCCTGATCGTTTTCCGGAAGCCGATGCAATCCGTTTCCGCCGAAGCTCCAATACCCCACCCCGATCAACGGCACGAAGGAAAGCTTAAATGCGTTCGCGAGCCCCAGGTGGCGCATCGCGGCCATCGCGACGATCAGGGCCGCGAGCAACGCCAGGCCCGGAAGCCATACAAAAGCCGAGGCCGAAGAGGCGGGGACGGCCGTTCGAGGAGGCGTGAGCGTCGCCGGTGCGGTAACGGGTTCGACCCCCGGGGCGGGCC
>JAJFLK010000243.1 GCA_021772735.1 Candidatus Sumerlaeota bacterium
TGCGCGATGGGCATGCTGCTATCCAGGATGCCTTGGAACCAGAAGAGAGAAACGACGACGAAGTAACGAACCGGCGGCGCTTATGGCCGGAGCCGCACCGAGAAGCTTGATCCTATAGCCATGCCCCCAGACGAGACGAACCTCATTGATCTTCCCGGAGGCGATCCCGCCGTGCGGATGGGCGTTTTCGCCGCGCTCTTCCTGACCTTCGCGGCGCTGGAGGCGGTCTATCCCAGACGCAACAGGACCAGCTCGCGGCCTGTGAGATGGTATAGCAATCTGGGGCTGACCTTCCTGAACAGCCTGTCGCACCGATTCATTTTCCCGGTTCTGGGAATCGAGATGGCGCTGATCTGCGCCGAGCGCGGCTGGGGCTTTCTCAACGATCACGAAACGCCCTACGCCGTCGCCTTCATCGCGTCGGTTGTCGTGCTGGACCTTGTCGTCTATCTTCAGCACGTCGTGTTCCACCATGTGCCCTGGCTCTGGCGGCTGCACCGGGTGCATCACGCGGACGTCGATCTGGACGCCAGTTCCGGCATCCGCTTTCATGTGCTCGAAAGCATAATTTCGATGTGCATCAAGCTGGGCGCGATCGCGGTGATCGGACCTCCGGCGATGGCCGCGTTGTTTTTCGAGATCCTATTGAACGGCGCGGCGATGTTTAATCACGCCAACATGCGCATTCCGCTGGGGATCGATCGCATCTTGCGCTGGCTCATCGTCACGCCGGACATGCACCGCGTTCACCATTCGGTGATCACCGATGAGATGAACAGCAATTACGGCTTCAACCTGCCCTGGTGGGATCGGATTTTCGGAACCTACCGCGCCCAGCCGGCCGAGGGGCACACGGGCATGACGATCGGGCTTGATCGGTTTCGCTCAATCAAAGACCAACATCTATTCCAGTTGCTCATTCAGCCGTTTCGCGCAAAACCGACCGACGCTGAGTGAGCGTGATCGCGCCTCGACTCAGAGCGGCACGACGGCTTCGGCCTCGAAGGATTCGACGTCCTGATCGGCGAAGACTTCGCTCTTTGCCCGTTCGATTCGCCGCATACGCGATTGAAACCGGCTCATCGCGAATTCCATCGTATCTTCCATCGTGATGCCGAACGGCATTTCTTCATACCGCGCATACGTCTCGCCGATCATCCCCTGCACGCAAGGCAGCAGTTCGTTCATGCGCGCGGCGATAACGTCGTAAACCGCCGGGTCTTCGTTCGCGAGACGCGAGAGCAAATAGACGCCGTATCCGATGTGACGGGATTCATCGCGCTGGATGAGGCGCACGCCTTCGCGCAGGCCCGGCATGATCTTGGTGCGGTCCAGGGATTGGTAGAACGAGTAGTATCCGGTCTCGGCCAGGACGCCTTCGACGAACATATTATACGTCGCCGAGGCAATGGCCTGGGCCTCGCGCGATGAATCGGTCAGCAGGCGGTTCATGGTCGCCGGGAGGTCTTCGTAAAAAAGTTTGCTGTATGCGGGCGTGTGATACTGCGTCCAGTCGACATCGTTGCCGACGACCTCGTCCATGACGCGACGGAAGAGAACCGAGTGCTTGCCCTCCTCGAAAAGGAATGTCGTCAGGTAAAGCTCTTCCTCATAGTGTCCGCCTTCGGCGACAACCTTGATTAGTGGAAGCAGATCGAGCGTCACGGCTTCTTCGCCGGCACAGAATTGCGAGAGCAGCACCTTCAAGTAATCCTGCTCGTCGGCGCCGAGAGCGTCCCAATCGGCTTTATCGCGCGAGAGGTCGATATCGCCCGGATCCCAGATCCCGAGCTTGAGAGCCTTCTTGTAGAGCTTCATCGGCGGGCTCTCGTGATTCATCCCCCCGCGCGTCGTCGAACAAAATTCCGTATGCGCCCCGTTCATCGTAGCTTCCATATCCCCCACCTCCGTCGATTCGAGTGATTGCTAAGGCGGGAATTGTCGCAGAGTTAATGGCCGGAATCTAGCCAAGATACAAATGGTGGGCGCGCGCCCGGCGAAACGGCTGGGAAACGCCGCCTCCTCCAAGCACGGGCTTAGCTGTTAAGTGATAACTTCCAATCGATGCTCGTGCGCGTATTTCGCGTTCGCCTCACGCACGCGATCCAGCACCGCCTCAGACTTGCTAATGGCAACGAACATGAGTGAATGCCAGTAAATAGCAATTGAGCGGCCGGATTGAATTCGCTCTCTAATGCTCGCGAAATCTTCTTTGAATGTCCTTCTTCGCTGATGCTGGAACACCGACACCACGGACTCGTCAGACAGTTGGTCCAGAATCTGGGCTACGTCCCCATAGCCGACATGCGCATCATCGAACGACTTTTCAGGCTCAAAGCCGGTGTCAGGGTCGAGGAAAACCACTTGATCTTCCAACCGGCTGAAGCCCTGAAAATACTCGGCTCGATTCCCATGGTTAAGAAAGACTCCCCCATTGTGGAAGTCTACGCGATACGACGCTCCTGTAATTTTCGGCAACTCAGCGATGGACTGGATCGAACGGCTTCTCTTCAACCCGAGGCAAAAGTCAGTGATTTCATCTCTTGCAGGGAAACTGGTCGGAGATGTCATGCCGTGGCCGTCTTTACGATCCGGCGTCATCATCAACGCGATATTGAACAAGGGATAGCCCAGTTCGGATACCAGGAAGTCGTGATAATCCCACTTAAAGCTGTCCTTGGAATCCCCCAGGTATTGCAGCTTCATTGCCAGACCGCCTAACTCTCGGCACTGAAGTCCTCAAATGTTTCGATGTGAAACTTTATCGCAGACTTCACATCCGCGAGCGCCTCGTCGGCGGTTTCGCCTTGACCGACAACAACGCCTTTCATCCCTAACGGATAGGCGCAGAAGCCATCGGAATGCTGCTCGATCACGATCTTATACTTCCGCATTGAGAGCCTCCTTCTTCATTGCCGCCGGCGAACGCCTCACAAAGCGATCCTAGTACCGATACGAATCCGGCTTGAACGGTCCG
>JAJFLK010000244.1 GCA_021772735.1 Candidatus Sumerlaeota bacterium
AATAACGCTTCGTGATGAAACCGGGCTATCGGCCGATCGCGAAAAACACCGGGCCCCGCAGAGACTGTTCTGCGGGGCCTTCTTAATGGCTCCGATATGCAGCGGAAGTTTTGAAAATTACAGGGTTCGGCTCGGCATCGAACCGAATCGTCTCAGCGATCGAGGGCCATCTGGATCCCTCGGCAGTAAGCGATCAGACCGCCGGCGGCGGCGCGGGCACAGCGGTCCAGCTCGACCGAATCATTGTCGAAAACGCCGATGGGAATCACGAGCGACGCCGACGGGGCATCCGAACGACGCAGGAGATATGCGGGCACAAGACTGTGGCGAATCTCTCGATTCGGAAACCCTCGCGCCAGTTCCCCGCGCAGCATCGAGCCGAGCGCGAGGCTTTGGAATTGGTGGATTCGATACAGCTCGTTCAGCGGCCGCGCCGCTGCGTTTTCGGGAGGTCCGGCGCCGGGCCAAAGAGCTTCGTGAACAGTCCATAGTGCAAAACCATCGCCACTATCCGTGGCCGTTGAATCGGCGATGAGGTCAAGCAAGATATCCGGATTCCGGCCGCCAATCTCCGGCAGGATGGAATCGATTCGGCCGCGGTCCTCGATGACGATGACGGCGACATCGACCGCCAGGGCTCGGGCGACGAACTGCGCGACCCGATCGGCGAGCGGTTCGAGAACCGAATCTGAAGTCAAGACGATGCGATCCGGTGCGCGATCGTGCGCAGAATCCACGAGCTGGCCCCACGTGAGGCCCGCGACCGAAGCGCCGACCGCGGGGACTTGAATCGGCGCCAGCGCCTCGCCGACGCGTGGCGAGACGATCGACATGCCCGGAAGTAATCGATTCGAACGAAGCCCTCCGAGCAGGGGCGCTTCGGAGTCCGTCTGCGTTGCGCCGGCTTGACCGGGCTCGTCGCCCCGGACCGCACGCAGCTTCGCGCCCGCGCCTCCGGGCAGCGGATCAGACGTCCCCGATACAGCCGGGGGCAATGCCGGTTCGGCACCTCGCATCGCGGGGCTCATTTTGCGAGGCTCGGACGTCTGGGAGCCCGAGGTCGATTGCTCAAGTTCAAGCGCAAGGCCGACGTTCTCGGCGATGATGTGCGCGGTTTCGAGCGGCACGAGAACGGTCGCCCCACGGACGCGGAGCGGTTTTTCGACCGGCCGATACCGGCCATCGATTACCAGAACGGGCTGATTGGCAAGCACCTGGAGACTGCGTCCCGAAACGGTCAATCGGAACACGCCCATCAATCCGTCCCATTCGCCGCGCGCCGTCGGATCGAAGGTTTGAATAATCGCGAGAAAATTATTGAAAGACAGATACGAGCCGTCCGGTTCGTCATGCACCACGATCATTGTTGGGTCCGGGGCGGCCGCAAGTTCACTCGGATCGGACTGCGGCGGTTTGAATACTCGAGCCGGCTCGTTGAACTCGACGAAAGGGTCGGATTCGAAACCAAAGACTTCGGAAACGTCCGGCGGCTCCTGAGCAGAGGATGCAGCGACCGAGAGAATGAACAAAAGCAACACCACATAAGCGCGCTTCCACGACCGTTCGCGAGCGGTGTCGGACATGTGAAACAATACGATCATGGAGAGGGAAAAATCTCTGCGTCGATCGGGACCCGGGCGAATTGAAAATCGGATTCGGCGGTCCGGCGATCCGCGCGCCCGTATGATGTCCGCCGAATCGAACGAGTCTAGCCAGTTTCATTGAAACGCGCGATCAAGTTCAGACACGATGCCCGTTCGAATGGATGTGCCGACGGGCCGGGGAATCGGTCGACCGTTATAGGATCCGGACTCACCGACCCACCGCAAACACAGATAATTCAAATTGAAAAATAAAGGTCGATACGATCGCATCGGCGCGCGAGCATACATTGAAATCCAGGCGAGGCTTAAGAGTGCGGCTTCGAGGGCGAAAAAAATTTGTTAAAAGGGGGGTTGACAAAAAATCGAGCTGTGCTAGAAATACCCCACATGTGATGTCTCTGTGCTCACATCCATACAAGATATAGCACTTTCGGGCGGATTTAAACCGCTCCAACAAGTTTACGTGAAGTCGGCAGGTTCCTCCGCGAATCGTGTTTTAGACGCAAAAGCGGTGGGTGCATCTCAAAATAGCCTGGTCACACGGCTTCAAGTAAAAAGGATGGTTGATACAGTCTCCGGGGCCACTTTTCCCCCTCTCTCCGGACCCCCCTCATTGCTCCTCCCTTGCCACCCGCACGGGTTTTTGCACCTTCCTGCCGCAACCGACCCGTGCAGGCTTCGGAGCCGTCTTCAACCATCTTTCTCGAAAGCCACGCGAACGGTCCGACCCCCTCCCCGGGCCGCCTCGCGTGGCTTTCTCTTTGTAACCGTCCGGCAGGCCCACTGCCATTTCATTGCCGCTGCGAGCAGGCAGCACATGCCCGAGAGTGAGCGCGGTGCATCGAACAAAGATACGCGCCGCGGGCTATGCGGGCCGACGCCGTTCCTGATACCCTTTCGACTGAGAGGTCGCCCTCGCTTGATGAGCGACGCGTCCTGCTCAGCATATTCATTTCGGAGATCAGAACCGCCGTGCAATACGAGCCCGGGCAATACGTTCGCCTGGAAGGGATGAGCCGCTCGGCCGTGATCGAATCGATCGACGCCGAGCGCAAGCGCGCCTATGTCCGCGTGGGGACGATGGGGCTGGACGTTCCGTTGGATCGATTGGGCGAGATCGTTCCGCCCGGCGACATTCGCTCCGAAGATTATCGGAAGCCCGTCCGATGGCGCACGAGCGGCGCCGTCGAGCATGAAGTCGATTTGCATGGGATGCGAGTCGAAGAGGCCCTCGAGCGCGTTGAAGAATTTTTAGATTCGGCGATCGTGAACGGACTGGCGACCGTGAAGATCGTTCACGGATACGGCAGTGGGCGATTGCGCACGGCGGTGCGCAAGGCCCTGGAGCGGCATCCCTATGTCCGGGACTTTCACTTCGGCGATCCGATCTCTGGTGGTCCCGGGCTGACAATCGTTCACATGAAAACAGGCTGATGCGAGGAGGCCGAGATGGATGAGATGGATGACAAGGGGCCGATGCGCCCGGGCGAAGAAGTCGAGTTGGTTCTGGATCTGAATCCCGAAGCCGGATCCGTTGACGTGCGTCACTCGCGGCTGATTCAGATCGCCGAAGATCGCTTCCTCATCACCCAGACCATGCCGCTGTTGGTCAACACGGACATCGGCGGCTCCGCTGATCTGACTGTTGTCATTTCCCAATCAGACGGTCCGGCGCGTTTTGGCTTTCCCGTCGCCATTCGCGGTTTCACTCAATTACTCGGCGCAGGGCGAACAACCGAGCCGATCCAGGCAATCGAGCTCGAACGCACCGGCAAGACCCAGCAATACAACGTGCGGATGGCGTTTCGATTGCAGCCGACGCTTCAGAGCGGATTGGCGCTTTACTTGAACGGCGGAGAGCTTTACGTCTTCGATGTATCTGTGGGCGGCGCGAGTTTCAGGCGTGATTCGAGGATGGCCTTGCGCGAAGGCGAACTCGCGCAACTTGCCATGGAAATTGACGGCAAGCGCGAAGCGGTCAACGCGCGATTGCTCCGCCTGTGGACGACGATGGATCGTATGGCGCGCAAGACCGGTCACGTCGCCGTGCGGTTCGAGAACATGAGCGCCCAGGCGAGCAAACGGCTGGCGAAAAAAATCAGTGAGATCGAGCGCGAGGCGCGGTTCCGCGAGCGGCATCCGGATTGAAGCGTCGGCCGCGACGTCTGCGTCGGGAGTCTGCGTGCCGGCCGGATCAATTCCCCTTCGGCACGAAGACGCCCAGTTGCGTATTGAGCGTGCGGTAGGGCTCGGCGAGCAAGGGACGATACGAGGCCGCCAGCGCGTCGGTGATTTCGGGGAGCTGGCCTTGCTGGCCGAGTTCAATAATGACGATGGGCAGTTCGCGATTTCGGATCGCCTCGGCCAGGTCGCGTGTTTTGCTCCAGCCCTCGCCCTTCGGATTCTCGTCCTGCCGATCGTTCAGGTCTTTGATGCGCCAGATGAAAAGTTCGCTGTAATCGCTCCAGATGCGGCGGCCCGAGGCGAACGCATAGAAGGGCGGCGCCAGGATTGTATCGCCCGGCTGGCTGTTGCGCTCAATCCATTGCAGGACGCGCTCGACGTTGGCGCGCTCGTTGCCATCGGCGTCGTGGCCGGCATGTGCGAGATCGGGGAGTTCGAAGGCGGCCTGACTCGCCAGGCGGCGGTAGTGCGCAGCCGTCGGGCCCAGCGCGATCGAGAAGAAGATCGCCAGAGCGCAAAGGCGGAGAGCGACGCTCAGGCCGCGCAACACGGGTGAGCCGACCTCGGCCCCGGCCGAAGCAGAATTGGTTTCGCCACCGGCCTCTGTCGCAGAGACTATAGTCACGCCGACAAGTCGGGCCAGCGCGATCAATTCACCGGCGGCGAGCAGCGCGACGGCCGGTCCGGCCAGGCAGAAAATGTAATCCATCGTTCCGCCCTTGCTGACATAAACGAACGAACACAGGGTCGCGAGGCAGAACCACGCGAGCCCATCGCGCTCGGTGCGTTCGAGCGGGCTTTCGCGAACCAGGCGGGCGAAACCGAGCAATGCGAAGAAGATATATCCGCCTTCCAGGTAAAGAATATCGCGACCCTCGCGAATGATCTTGCCCGAACGCCATAAACGCTCGCCGCCTTGCTCGACGAACTCGCCGACGGCGTAGCCCCAGAAGTGCCCGCGCGGATACGTTCCGACCTGATTCAAGACGACGTTGTTCAGGAAGGCTCCGCCGGTCCAGACCTCAAGCGCGGCCGTGACCGCTGCGGCGAGGACGAGCGCGGGAACGGCGACGCGCCCGGCGCGACGCGGATCGCGCAAGGCCATAAAGACGATCATGACAAGCAGGAACGGCGCGGCGGTGGCATTGGTCAACGCAGCAAGAGCGCCGAAGACGCCGGTCATGATGTCGCGCCCGCGGCGCGGCTCCGCGATCGCGAAGCGGATCATGATGACGAGGAAGAGGATTTCGAGCGGTTCGGACTGCCAGGCCATCGACCACCAGGTATCGATCGGCAGGAGCCAGAAGATCGCCCCGGCCGCGACGCCCGAGGCTGCCGAGCCCCAGGCACGCCGTGCAAGATCCGCCACGAGCAGGCCAGTGGCGAGATGTATCCCGAGGCTCACCGCACGGGCGAGGAACAGGGGCGTTGCCAGGCCCAGCAGACTGGCCAGTTTGGCCAGCGCCGCGCCCAGGAAGAGATGGCACGGCGGCTGGGGCGCGAGGATATCGCGGTAGACAACGGCGCCCTCGGCGATGCGCGAACCGATGTAGAGATAATTGCCGTCGCCAAAATCGATGTAACCCAGCGACCAGGTCGATAGGACGAAACCCGAGTGCAAAGCGGCCGCGAAGGCCAGCATGAGGGCGTGCGCCGAGCGAAATCGGGCTGCGACGTTGGCAGGGGGCGGATCGGTATTGGCGCGCGAATCGGCGGCGGAGATCATCGCGACGTTATCACCGAAGGGCGAGGCAATTGCAAGATCGCGGGTAGGGCCCCGTCTGGCGTGCCCGGTCTCCCGAATTCAGAACGGAATGTCGTCGACGGTCGATGACCCTTTTTTCGGGGGCTCGTGGGCGTGATCTGAATCGTTGTCGGCGTCATCGGCCGCGCCGGATTCGAATTTGCGTTCGGCGACGGTTCCATCATCGTTATCGATCAGTTCTCGGATGCGCTTCTCGGCGGTATCTAGTTCGGCCTCGCACACCCGGGCAAGCTTCTTGCCCTCGGCGAAAAGCTTGAGCGATTCGCCGAGCGGGACCTGCTCGTCTTCGAGGCGCCTGACGATCTCTTCGAGATCCTTAAGCGAGGACTCGAAGGTAGGTACTTTCTTTTTTGGCTTGCGGCCCATTTACTTTTTCGATTTGACCGAAGATTTCCGGGCCTTCTTGGCGGGTTTGGCCTTGGAGGCTCTGCCTTTGGCGGGCTTGGCCTGAGCGGCTTTGCGCTTGGCGGGTTTGGCTTTGGAGGCTTTGCCTTTGGCGGGCTTGGCCTTAGCGGCTTTGCGCTTGGCGGGTGTGGCCTTGGAGGCTTTGCCTTTGGCGGGCTTGGCCTTGGAAGCCTTTGTCTTGGAAGCTTTGGCCTTTGCCGGTTTAGCCTTGGCTGGTGTGGCCTTGGAGGCAGACTTTGAGCCTGCCGCCTTCGCCTTTTTTGGCGATGCCGCTGCGGCGGACCTGGGCCGGCCCTTTGTCCGCCGGGTCTTGATCAAGGATTTAATGTGCGCCCGGGCCTCGGCGAATGTAACGAAGAGCTGAAAATAATTGTGGATCGAGGTGATCTCGAAGAGCGAATCGAGCGCGGGATTCAGCTCGCAGAGGACGAGTTCACCGCCTGCGCGGCGCATTTTGTGCATGGCGCCGATCAGGGTCGAGAGCCCGGCGCTATCGACGTAATCGAGTCCGGCGAGCGAGACAACGGCGTGATTGACTCCCGTCTCATTCCAATCGCGTAGGATGCGCTCGATCTCAAACCGCGATTCCGCCATCAGACGTCCCGAAAGCCGGACCTCGCCCAACCCGCCGACCACTTCGACGTCTATTGTCATCAGGTCTCTACCGGCCATGGATTGCTCCTCCTGGATACCCACGAACGCGTGATTGTGTTTGCATTCACGAAAGCGGGCAAGCTATTTTTTCCGCGTTCGTGACGATGGCGCGTCCCGGCTGCACAACGGTATCCGCCGGAAACTGACTGTTGCCACCCGAGTTGATCCACCCGTTGAACAGGCGCGTGGCCGATGCAACGATGGGCCGGGCGCTTCGGATTTCCAGATTCGCCTGCTGTTGCGCGCTGGTTGAGCGCGTGCCAGAGAACCGGGATTTTATGGCTTCGATTGTCGCATTGCTCATCGCGTTTGCCGCCGGGTCCGTGCCCACCGCGCTCCTTATGGGCCGGGCGCGTGGCATCGATATACGAAAACACGGCAGCGGGAACGTCGGCGCGACCAATGCGTTTCGCATTCTGGGCAAACCCTGGGGGCTGGCCTGTCTGGCGATCGATGTCGCCAAGGGCTGGGCGCCGGCTATCGTCTTCGCGGGTCCGGCGTGGGCTCCGGGCGGGGCCGATCGCGCGATCTGGATGCTGGCGATCGGGATGACCGCCGTTGCCGGGCATAGCTTTTCGCCCTGGATCGGCTGGAAGGGCGGCACGGGGGTCGCGACGAGCCTTGGCGTCTTCCTCGCCATCGCGCCGCTGTCCGCGCTGGTCTGCCTGGCGATGGGACTGGGGATCATCTGGCGGACCGGATTCGTCTCGCTGGCGTCGATCGCGGGCTCGGTGATGCTGCCGATCTCGATTCTGATCCTGGCGCCTGGCGGCGAGAAGCCGTGGAGGCTCATCCTGGCGACGGCGGCGCTGGGGGCGTTCGTCATCTGGAAGCATCGCATCAACATCGAACGTCTCAAAAGCGGGACCGAGGCTCGGATTTCGATCGGGCCGGGGAGCTGACACGAATTGAGTGAATCCGAACAGAACGGCAGAGAAACGAAGCGGGTCTGCGTGCTGGGCGCCGGGACTTGGGGGATCGCCCTGGCCCAGCTTGCCTGCGATAATGGGCACTCGGTCAGCGCCTGGGATTTCTCGCCCGAGGTCGTCGAACAATTGACGAAGACCCGGGGCAATCCGCGGCTCGGTGATTTCAAGGTCTCAGAGGATATCGCCATCTCCGCCGACATGGGTGAGGC
>JAJFLK010000245.1 GCA_021772735.1 Candidatus Sumerlaeota bacterium
TCCGTGAACGTCACCGGCGCCTGGGCGTGGGCGCCTGCCGCCGCAACCGTGAGCACGACAGCCGCGACAAGCAGAACGGTGAGATGGAAGAGGGCGCTGGGGAAGCGTTTCATCAAGTTGCCTTCGTGCCGGATGATAAGCCATCAATAATTCAGGTATCTACAAGAAAACATCCATCGCGGGCGCCGGTCCATCCTTTTTGATGGTCGACGTGCGGGGGAGCGGCGGATAATGTTGCGCGGCTATGATCTTCGCACGTTTCCTCCATTATCTACGTCCGTATCGCGCCCGCATTGCGCTCTCAATCGCGGCCATGGTGCTCGTGGGTTTCCTCGGCGCGGCGAATATTCTCATCATGATACCCGCGCTGCGGGTGATTCTGAGCGAGGCGGGCCCCGGCGGCGCCGGCACTCCGGGCGCGGCCGACACAACGCTCAGCGCCCCCGCCATTCCGGGCGCGGTCGATCCGGCCGCGCCCGCTCCGGATTCACCTGCCGTGGACAGTCAGCCCCTGCCGGTTCCTGAATCGGTTGCCCCTGCTGCCCCGGTTTCCCCGCCCGTGCCCGCCGATGCGGACGAGATTTCCAGTTCCGATATGATTCCCGAGCGTGTGCGTCAGGTCGGCGAGCGAGCGCGCGATTTTGGCGAGCGGGTGTTCGGCCCCGCGATTGCGGCCTTCCAGGAGCGCCGCGCCGAGGTCGAGACCTGGTATCGACGCAAGGCCGCGTCTGATCCCTTCGGTCTTCTGCTCGTGATCGCGCTGGTCCTCGTGTCGGTGACGGCGATCAAGGCGGCGCTGGACTACATCTCCAAGCTCAATCTGGCTTACGTTTTTTATCAATTCACGCTCGGCATCCAGCAGGATATTTTCGCGCGCATCCTTGAGCAGGATTTCCTTTTCTTCCTCGATCATTCGCCCGGGTACCTGATGTCGAGGATCAAATCGGACGTGAACACGATTCGCAGCGTGCTCAATCGCGTGCTGCACTCGGGCATCAAGCAGCCGATCAACCTCGTTTTCTATTCAGCCGCCCTGGTGTGGCTCTCGCCGCAGTTGACGCTCGTGATGGTCTTCGTCCTGCCCGTCGTCGGTTATCTGATTTATTCGTTCAGCCGGACTCTGCGCAAGAACGTCGCGCTGCAAAAAGAGCAATCGGACGAGCTGGCCGGCTTCACGACCGAGGCGCTTTACAATTTTCGCCTCGTCAAGACGTTCGGCACCGAGGAGCGGGAGATCGAGAAATTCGTTCAGCGGCGGCGCAGCATGTTCCGCGTCATTATGGCCAAACGAATCGCGAAATTCGCCAGCGGCCCGGTGATGGAGATGGTCGGCACGCTCGGGGCGTGCGGTGTTCTGTTGCTTGGCGGATACATCATCATCGGCGAGGGCGGCTGGATGCGCGGCTCGCTCGATCCGGCTGAATTTTTCGCATACCTGTTTCTCCTGACCCGATTCTATCGGCCCATTCGCGGCCTCTCGAAGACGATGATTCAGTATCAGACGGCGCTGATATCGGGCGAGCGCGTGCTTGAGATGCTCGCGCTCGAGCCGCATGTCGTCGAAGCCAGGGATGCAAAGCCGCTGCGCGAGATGGCCGAGGGGGTCGAGTTTCGCGACGTTTCTCTTCGCTATAACGAGAAGCAGATTCTGGACGGCGTGACGCTCTCGATTCCGCGCGGCAAGTTCGTCGCGCTCGTCGGCCATGCGGGTTCGGGCAAGACTTCGGTCGCCAACCTGCTCGCCCGGCTGTTCGATCCGAGCGAGGGCGGCATCTTTATCGACGGCGTCGATCTGCGCGACACCCGCACTGCGGATCTGCGCGCCGCACTGGGTATCGTGACGCAGCAGACCATTCTATTCGACGACACCGTTGCCAAGAACATCACCTACGGCGCGCGGCTCGGAGAGCTCGGCAAAGACGAAGTCCGCGAACGCGTCGTCGCAGCGGCCCGCGATGCCGATGCGGATGGATTTATCGGCGAGCTGGACGGCGGCCGGGGATACGAGACGATGGTCGGACCGGGCGGGGCGAAGCTATCGGGCGGCCAGGCGCAACGGATCGCGATCGCGCGCGCGCTGCTGCGTCGGCCGCAGATCATGATCTTCGATGAGGCCACCTCCGCGCTGGACCCCGTATCCCAGGGCCAGGTCCAGGAGGCGATGCTCCGCATCCTGAAACACTCGACCGCGCTGGTGATCTCGCACCGGCTGTCCACGATTCGCGAGGCCGATCTGATTTATGTCCTGGGCGAGGGCCGAGTCGTCGAGCAGGGAACGCACGACGAACTGATGGAGCGCCGGGGCGAGTATTTTCAATTTGTGATGTCCGAGCAGCACGAAGCGGGCGCGGCGTAAGCGCAGTGGCCCGATGTGGGCCGGTGCGGAGCCGGAGTGGCCCAGTCGAGATCTCAGCCCTTGACAGCTTTCATCAGCGCCTTGACGCGCCGGATGTCGACCGGTTCCGAAGCGTCGCCACCGCGTTTGAGCGAAGTGCCGACGATGAAACCATCGCAATGCGGCATGAAATATCGAACGGTCTCCGCGGTCGCGCCGCTGCCGATCCAGACAGG
>JAJFLK010000246.1 GCA_021772735.1 Candidatus Sumerlaeota bacterium
TGCGCCGGTTGGGCTTCGAGACGAAGGCCCTGGGGCTTCTGGGTTTTGCTGTCGAGGACAAGCCCAAGCCAGCGCCCCCGGCTCCCATAATAACTGGAAAAATCTCAACCAACGGCGCCGAGCTCCAGCAGATTCTCGTCAGTGGCGTCCGTTCTTCGGAACTTCAGGCGAAGGGATACACCGCACGCCACTTCATGCAGGCCGGCTGCGACGCCAACGACCTGATGCGCTGCGGGTTCAGCGCGATGGAACTCAAAGGCGCAGGATACAGGATCCACGAACTGGCCCGCGCCGGACTTTCGGTCCGCGACCTGACGGGAATCGGCTTCAACGGCCACGATTTGAAATCGGCGAACATGGGCGCAATGGAGATGCGGCTCGGCGGGTTCACCGTCAGGGATTTGATCCAACTTGGCTATAACGAGAATCATATTATTGTCTGCGGATACAGCGTCGGTGAGCTCGCCGTTGAGGGTCTTTCTCGCCGCACTTCGGATCACTTCTAGGGCGCTGGCGAGGTCGAAAGGATTCGATGCAAACCTTGCTTCGCCGCGAATCGAGATTCAATACGCAAATAAATCCTCGAGAGTATCTTCTTGCTCAAGAAACGTGACGATAAATTCCGCAACGACTTTGCTGCCCAATTCATTAAGATGGTCTGAATCAATAAACAAATCTTCAGGCTTGAGATTGTGCTCTCCGAGGTAATGACTTAACGGTGCCAGGAGGTCCAGGAATGGAATGTTGACGTCCTCGCAAAAGGAAGCCAGAACGCGCTGGCCCGAATCGAGGGAGTCTGGATCCTGGAATTGAAACGTAAAGGGAAACACCACGACGGCGAGTCGCAGATTCTTTTCCCGGCAATGCTCGACGATTCGGTCAAGATTCTTGAGAGTTACTGCCCATGCGTTTTTGACAAGTTCCGAATCCGGACGACGCGCCAATTCCTCCACTGAGACTTGCTCTCGGGCGATGGCTGCGACCTTCGGGCTTCGCCCGAGTTGCACGCGCGATTTGATACGATGGATCGTTGCGTAGATCGCCACTTTGCTCGCGAGCCAGTCGTCGATGGAGAAATACGATCTGTTCAATTGATATCCGATACCGGACCCACCGAATCGGACAAGGTCGAATTTTTCCGTGACGTCGTTTAGAACAAAACCGACCAGCACGATGTCCGGTTCGTATTTCGCTCCCTCTTTGCTGAGATAAACATCATATTGCCATGGGGAATAGCCGCCCACTCCGGCGTTGACTGTCTCCACGTCGATTTGTCTGTTATGTTCGAGCAAACTCTCAATCATGTAAGGAAACGACATGTCATATCGCGCAAGATTGTACCCGAAAGTGACAGAGTCTCCCAGATAGAGGATTCTAAGTGTATCATGGTTTCGTTCGTAAGGTATTTCAGGTCCGCGAAGTCCCTTGCTGTTGATCTGCACTTCATAGTCGCCCCAACGTCCGCGATGATCGGGCCTGAGTTTCCATCCCAGATCTTTGTCTTTGATGAATATCGTCGTGGCCTTGTCCGTCAGATGGTCGATCGTGAAGGGTCGGAGCGCCAGCTCGAGGATGAAGACCGGCACGCAAAGGCTTAAGACGAGGAGCAAAACATTCGGCATCAGTCGCCGCTCGAAAACCTTCTTGAGCGAATGATGAATCACGGATGGATGGACGGCCTCGGCAAAGAGCAGGAGGAAAAGGCCCGATGCGAAGTAGGCCTTCTGTGCCGCCCAGATGCCGCGGCCCGTGATCGAGCCCGGCGCGATGTGAGGAGGAAATTGAGAGATCAAATACGTGTTAAATACCAGGGCCGAGAGAATCAGGAGGAGACCGAAGGCACGAAAAAGCGCGCCGGCAATTGAGGAACGGGGCCTTCGCATATGCTGCCAATCATCCTCCTGTTGTTGATCGCCTTACCCTCGGTCAGTTCCAATCATCGTCTCCCAGTCCAACCCAAGCCTATTATGGAAAGGATACATTCGAATGCAATCCACGAAAGGTTCGAGCCAATTCTTGTCCCTGGAACAAGAAGCGCATGCATGTTGCGGACACTCAAGAATCGTCCACTTGTCTGAAAAGAAGGAAATGACGCTGGATTCCGCCAGCGCGGAGGCTTATCCTCAGCCGAGTTTTCCACCCAGAAAAGAGAGTCCCCTCCCGATGCGAAACCTTCTTGCACGTATTGCCTTCTCAGCCTTTGCCGTCGCGCTTGTCTTCAATCTCTCCGGATGCGGTTTCGCCGAGCGCCTCGGCCTGCGCCGTGAGCAGAATTTCAATTACCTGGTGGGCCGAGGTTGGTCTGATATCACGGGCCCGGCGGCGGATGTTGGGATGTTTGGATACGCGCGGCCCGGCCAGACCACGGCCGGCATCCACACACGCCTTCGCGCCCGGGCGTTTATCATCGCCGAGCGCGGCGACCCCTCCGATCGCGTCGCGTTTGTGGTCTGCGACCTCGGGGCCATGTTCCATGAGATCCAGCAGGCCGTCGTCGCGAACATGCAGGCCGCGCATGGCGATCTTTACCGGATCGATAACGTCGTCTTGACGGCGACGCATACGCACAGCGGCCCCGCCGGATATTCGAATTACATGGCCAAGACGCCTCTGGGCGGCGCGATGCATCGCGAGCACATGGACGCCATCATCGACGGCATCACCGATGCGCTGATGCAAGCCCACGCCGATCTGGCTCCGGGGAATCTCGTCTTGGGGCGCGGCGAAGTCGAGGACGCGGGCGCCCAACGCTCGATGCCCGCTTACCTGGCCAACCCCGAAGCCGAGCGCGCGCGATACGACGCGCCGACGGATAAGACCATGACGCTGGTCAAGTTCGTGCGCGCCGAGGGACCGATCGCGGCGGTCAACTGGTTCGCGGTCCACCCGACTTCAATGACCTACGACAACCGGCTCATCTCGGGCGACCACAAGGGATACGCAGAAGCTGCGATCGAGGGGCGCTTGCCGGCGGGCGACGGCAAACGATTCGTCGCGGCTTTCGCAAACACCAACTGCGGCGACGTGACTTCGAACCTGAATCTGGACAACACGGGGCCGGGCGTCGATGAGTTCGATTCGACGCGGATCATCGGCGAGCGCCAGCAAGAGGTCGCCCTGCAATTGCTTGATACGGCCTCGGCTCGCATCTCGGGCGAGATCGAAACCCGGTTCGCGTACGTGGATTTCTCCAGCCTGGTTGTCGGCAATGATTTCACCGGCGCGGGCGAGCAGGGCACATGCTCATCGGCTTATGGATACGCCTTTGCCGCCGGTTCGACCGAAGACGGTGGCGGGCATCCACTTTTCCGCGAGGGCAAGATGGTGCGCAACAAGATGGCCGATTCGCTGGTGGCCAGCATGGCCGGCTTCAGCCCGAGCGATGACCTCCGGGCATGCCACGCGCCGAAGATCGTTCTGCTCGGCCTCGGCGAAGCGAGCCCACAGGCTCTCCAGGCGCAGGTCCTGCCGCTTACGCTCATGCGAATCGGATCGCTTGCGGTCCTTTGCGTTCCGGGCGAGATCACGACCATGGCCGGTCGCCGCCTTCGTGAGGCTGTCGCCGAGAGTCTTGGCGGGGAGGGCGCCGGGATTGAGGCCGTAGTCATCGCGGCCTACTCGAACGACTACGCCGGATACATCACGACGCGCGAGGAATATGAAACTCAGCAATACGAAGGCGGCCACACGCTCTACGGCCCGTGGACACATGCCGGATACATGCAGGAATTCACGCGCCTGGCCGATGCGATGGCATCGGGCGCGGAGGTCGAGCGCGGCCCCGATCCGTATGATATCAGCGATCTTGTCGAGGATACGCCTCTGGGCACGGATTACGATGAGACTCCGCCGGACGCGCAATTCGGCGAGGTCGTCGCCGATGCGAACGCCGAATACGAACCCGGCCAGCGCGTTTCGGTGACTCTCTGGACGGCCAATCCATCGAACGGATTCGAGACCGGTAGCAATTATGTCGCCATCGAGCGCTATGACGGCGGCGACTGGCAGGCCATCGCGAGCGACGCCGATTGGTCGACGCGATTCGGCTGGGCGCGCATCGAAGAGGATTCACTCAGCTCGCAAGCCGCAATCACCTGGGATATCCCTGCCGGGACGAGCCCGGGCATCTACCGTATCGTTCACTTTGGCAAGGCCAAGAGCGAAGAAGGCGGCACGCTTTTGGATTTCACCGGCGCCTCGCGTGAGTTTGAGGTTGTGGGCGGACAATGAGCGGGACAATGGATGGTCCAATGAGCGCGCCCTCCGAGCCCAATCCCAATTTCGAAATCGAGAAAATCTCCGCCATCACGCTCGCGACGGCGGACATGGCCCGGGCCGTGGCGTTTTACGAATCGCTCGGCATGAAACTGCTCTACGGCGGAACCGAAACTCATTTCTCGTCTCTTGGCTTTGGGGCGTGCTATATTAATCTTCAGATGGCGAATGACGGGGATGGGCAACGGCCGATGACGGGCTGGGGCCGGGTGATACTTTACGTTGCGGATGTCGATGCGTTCTACGCGCACATCCGTGCGGCGGGTTACCGGCCCGAGTTCGAACCGCGCGATGGAGCCTGGGGCGAGCGCTATTTCCACCTGCGCGATCCGGACGGCCACGAACTCAGCTTCGCGCGGCGTATCGGTTGAACACCGCAACGCAAGACCCGGCCAGAGGGAGCCATCATGACAGAGGACAGTGAATATCCGATCACGAAGCGCATCGAGAGGCTCGACCGTGAACGCGCCGAAATGGGCTACGAGCCGCCCCTGGATGAGAACGAGATCGAGGGCAATCCGATTGCGCTTTTCACCGAGTGGTTGAACAAGGCGGTCGATGCGAAGCTCGCCCAGCCGGTCGGTTTCACGCTGGCCACCGTCGGCGCGGATGGTCGCCCGGCGGCTCGCGTGATGCTGCTGCGCGCCGTCGAGGAGAGAGGCCTTTCTTTTTTCACCAATTACGAGAGCCGCAAGGGCCGCGAGCTCGAAGCAAACCCATGTGCGGCGATGTGTTTCTGGTGGTCCGAGCTGGACCGGCAGGTTCGCATCGAGGGTCGGATTGAGAGATGCCCGGAGGCCGAATCGGCCGAGTACTTTGGCAAACGGCCGCGCGGCAGCCGGATCGCCGCCTGGGCCTCGGCGCAGAGCTCACGGATCGAAAGCCGCGCCGCCCTTATCCGCAGCGTCGAGGAGCAGGAGAACAAATTCGACACCGATGTCGTCCCTCGGCCGGAGAACTGGGGAGGCTATCGCCTCGTGCCCGAGTCGTTCGAGTTCTGGCAGGAAGGGGCCTTCCGCCTGCACGATCGCCTGCGGTTCGATCGCCGCGAAGATGGTGGGGCCTGGTCCATCACCCGCCTTGCGCCGTAGGGTCGGTGCGCCGCGAGTCTTGCGTATCCTCAGCCTGCCCGGCCTTCGCGGTCGCTCATATCGGGGAGAGCGCTTCGCACAGCCACTCTGCCATCAGTTCCCCGCCTCGGCGATGGCCGTTCTCGTTCCAGTGCCCGCCTCCCGGATTCGCCTCGAAGCCGTGGAAATAGGTTCCCGAGGCCTCGGCTTCGGCTTGGAGCGAAGGCGCCAGGTTCAGCACGGCAAAGCCTTCTCGCCGGCCCAGCTCGGCGATTCGTTTATCGGGATAGAAGAGATCATCGACGCCCAGGCTTGATCGAAACCGGGCGCGAGCCTCGGCGTCCGGCGTGACCTGAATCCCGCTGGACAGAGTGGCCAGTGCGAATCGCGCCCCGTGGGAATCAACCTCGCGGCCCATGATCGTGATGAGCTCCTCGGTCGTCCGCCAGGCCTGGCTCAAGAGTTCGGAATGTTCCCGAATGTAAATCTGGTTATCGAGGCCGATCTCTCCGGCGCTTGCTTCATCTTGCTCGAAGCGTTGGCTACGGCGGCCGACGACGCGGAGTTGATAGCGCGCATGATTAGCCACTTGGGCGAGACGCGAATACCGGATGCCGATGCGCATGAGGCGGATCAGCGGGCTTGCGCGGCGGGTGTATGATTTTGACGTGAGGAACGAGTCATCGAGAACGAGCTCGCCGCCCTGCCAGACAAAATAGGGGATGTAGTCCACGCGTTTGAGCTCGCGCACGTTGTCCGAAATGTCGTTGCCGGTGGTGAAGGCGAGCAACACGAGATCGGGTTGATACTCCCACACTACGTGCCTGAGCATCAGAAGCTCCTGAGCCGTGCCGTATCCACTGACGCCGAAGTTGATGCATTCGATTTGCCTATCGCCAAACGATGGGCATTGCGCAAGCTCGCGTTCGAGCACGGCCCAAAAAGCATCCGCAGCGTCGACCTGAAGGGCTTCGGCATATGAATCGCCGAGGATGGCGATGCGAAACGTGCCGTGCGGCTTGGCGAAATCATGTTCGCGATCTCGCAGCCCCTGGCTGTTGATCGAGACCCACGCATCCCCCTCGCTCGTATAGCGGCCCCGCACGCCCGGGGCGAGCGATGTGCCCAGGATGGGGTCGTGCCGGGCGAACACGGGATACGAGACGCCGGCGATCCTCAGACCGAGTTCCACGATACCGAGCGACGCGAGCATCCCGAGGACCGCCGCGGCGGCGGCGAAAAG
>JAJFLK010000247.1 GCA_021772735.1 Candidatus Sumerlaeota bacterium
CGAAGGAGCAAGAATACGGGATGGTCGCCATCTTTGAAGATCTGTATGGGAACCTCTGGGATCTTCTTGAATTGAATCGCGATCACCCCATGTACGAACGCTCGGTTTGAGCGCCCACCATTAACGACCAACGGCGCCATCCCCTGGCAAATGCAGATCGAAACTAAGTTGAAAAACGGGAAAGCTAGCGCGAGCTATCGGGTTCTCCCGCGCTGAGCTGGCGGATCTTTCGCCGGGCCTCGGTTGCCGCCAAGCCAGATTCCTCGAATTGAACGACCCGATTGTAATTGCGGATAGCGCGATCGAGATCGCCAAACTGAAGCCAGACGAAGTCCGCAGCCGCAAGCTGGGTCCACGCCCGGGCCTGCGCGCTGGGCTGCGACTCGGCGCGAGTCTCAAGCATCTCGGCGAGCCGCACGGCCGTACTCTCCGGAGGCCGCTCTCCATTGCTGAGGCGATCGACAACTGCACTTGTGGCTTCTTGCACAAGGCAATCCGCGCGTTCGTCACTCAATATCTGGCCGAGCTGCGGGACGACCTCTTCCCACGGACCGCGAGCAACGCCGAACAGGGCGCTCAGGCATTTCCAATCGTCCGAGGCGAAATGGTCCAGGAGCGCGAGGCGCTGTCTGACGTGCTGGATTTCGTCGGCCGGTAAGGCTGCCGTGTCGGCCAGTTCGTCGCAAAGTTGGTAATGATCACGAGCCGCGGCGAAGTCGCCCTTCTGACCGAAGTTGATATCGCCTATACGCAGGCAAGTCATCAACGCGATCTGGGTCGAGGGATCGATTTCGAAAGCCCGATGGTAAGAAACCAATGCGTCTTCGAATCGGCCGGTCTGAACTTCACGATCTCCTTGCAGAGCATGCCGTAACTGGAGGTCGGAGGTCGATCCGCCCTGCGAAGCGCCCCTCCAGCGCGTCTGCCCCGAGCCCGCCATTGCCGGATCGCTCGGTTGGATGACCGAGCGACGGATTGCAGTAACGGGTGGCCTCAAATTATTCGATTTGCCGGATTGCGCGCTCGCGTCGAGCACAAACGCCAAGTCCGTCGCCGGGCCGAAACCAACAGGGAGCATGATTCTTTGATACGGGCGCGATCCCGTGCTTGCCGCGCTCTGGCCCGAGGTTATTTGAGCCGAGGCGATCTGTCGCGCCTCGGAGTCTGCGATTCTCCGGTCGCGCGCGACGGGAGTCTGCGATGTAGTGCCTGAGGGTTCTTCCGTATTGATGGCCTGTGCGATTACCGATGGCCGGCCGCCGGTCGGTGAATCCTCGTTCTGCGATTCGCCGCGCATCAAGGCGCCAACGCCGGGCCCAAGCGCGAGGACGAGCAGGGACGCCGCTGCCAGACCCCCGGTCCACCACAACGGTCTGCGCCACCCCTCAATGATGACGGCGGGCCCGGCCATCTGCGGGGCGGGGCCGTCGAACTTGCGAAACTCTCCGGTCTCGTCGTCAAACAGATTTCCCAAAACATTCTCGGACAGCTTACCGAGGTAATCCGGGCCGGGATGGGGGATTTCGTCGCATGTGGAAATGATCTGCGCCAGGTCGTCGTTGCTCTCGAAGAATTCCCGGCACGACGGGCAAACCGAGAGGTGCTCGTCGAGCAGCGATGCCGTCGCCGGGGCCAGAGATCCGGCCGTATATTCTTCGTAAAGGTATTGAACGCGTGAACATCTCATAATGGGCGGATAGTCCGGTCTCTATCTTCCTTCATTTTAATGGCGCGGCCTGGCCCGGAAGGCGCTCCTGCACACACCAGAGATAATGACTATGAGCCCATTAGGCTTGTTTGGTGGAAAAAAATTGCACAGTTGGGCCCGAATCAGTTGGCCGAAATCAGTCTTCGCTGACGGCCTTGTAGGGATCCGGCCTGCCACCGGCGGTCGAGGGGAGCGGCGTGATCTGCGCCGACCAGCTTTGGTTGCTCTCCAGGGCCTTTTTGCGGCCCCAGCGCAGACCCTGGACGAGGTGGAAAAGCCGCCGCTTGAGCTTCTTGCGGCCTTCGTGGATGTTGAACTTGACCGCGCCTTCGCTGCATCCCATTGACGCCGCGACCTCTTTGATCGAGTAGCCTTCGAGCTCGAACAGCATGGTCGCGATGCGCTGGCGTTCGGGCAGGGCGGTCATGGCCTCGTGAATTTCTTCGCGCATCTGGGTGCGCATCATCAGTTCGCGCGGGTCGTCCGGCGAGCTTCCGCCCAGAACGATGGCGCTGTTGCTAACCTCGCGGCTTTCATCCATTTCGTAGAGCCGCGTGCGCCCCTTGCGTACTCGATAGCTCTGGACCTGATTAACCGCAATACGCATCAGCCACGGCGCGAATCGATTGACGTCCTTGAGCTGGCCCACATATCGGAAAAGACGGGTCAGAGTCTCCTGGAGAACTTCGTCCGTATCATCGTGATCTCGAAGCATCGAGAACAGAATGCGATACAGATCGGGCGAGACGACGCCAATCAGTTCCTCGATCGCGTCGCGATCGCCGGTCTGGCATTTCTCGACCAATGGAATGGAAACTTCAGAAAGCGCCACGGTCCCAACCTTGTCTGCCCGTCTGAGGGCAAGATGAACGACACATTGCGATTCGCGTAACCGGAAAGCCACCCGCTTCGAGGAGAGGCCAACCACTCCTGCACCCTATAGCTAAGACGTAATTGGATGCAAGGAAGTTCCATCAATTTTGACTTCGCTCGATTTTATGCGAACGAGGGGGCAAATTGGCCTGATCTTCGGCTTGACGATGTTGTATGCCTGCGCAATGCTTACGCCTGTAGGTAAGTAGCCCGCAATCTTGCGGGCATGAAACCATTTTTCTGGGGAAAAAAGGAGACGCCTTATGCGTAGGTGGATAGGACTTTCATGTGTTTTGGGAATGTTCGTTGCCCTGATGGGCTGCGTCCACATTCCGGGGCAGACAGATCTGGAAGATGTCGCACGGCGGGCGGGACTGTCGAATGTGACGACGGGTGACGGAACGTTTGCGGATTATCAGGCTGTGGGCTACTACACGAGCACCGAGATCGGCATCGGCATCGGGCTTGGATATGGGCTGAAGATCATGGAGCTGTATCCCGTTCAGAGCAACGAGGAGCAAATGGCCCACATCGCCAATGCGACGGCCGCCGCCCAGGGCAACGCGATGATCAATGTCACGCCTCCGAAGAGCTTTTACTTCGGATTTCCGTTCTTCATCATCGGCATCTACGTCGATTCGACCTCGGGCACGGGTATCCGGGTGAACTAACGATCCCCGGCTTAGCGCCGAAGATCGCTGGACAAAAATTATGCGCCGCCTCCGGGTTTCGGAGACGGCGCATTTTTTCTTTCGGTCATTGATCCGGCAGATCAAACCCTTGCGGATCAGACCCCGAGCAGGCGCAGGCCGCCGTTTTCGGTTCGTTCGATCCGGCCCGTCAGCGTGCCCTCGGCATCGCGCACTTCAAACATGCCCTCGCCGACGCGGACGAAACGCGTTTCGGTGACCGTCAGCCCATCGACCGAGTGACTCAGCACGGCTTCGCTCCCGTCCTCGGATGGAACGAAGCTGACCGTCGAACCGTCTTCGAGCAGGATCGAAGAGGAGTCTCCTCCGCCGTCGTCCTCGGTCCAGAAATCGATAACGTTCAGGATCAGCGCGTCACCCAGATTGGCCAGCTCATAAACCGGGAAAACGATCAGGACAAAGAAAACGATCGACTTGACCCACTTGTCGTCGCTGACCTCGCCATTGACCTCATAGATCGTCTTGGTCAGGAAAAATTCGCCGTAGCAACCGCTGGCCATCGGCACAATTGCCACGAGCGTTCCCAGCGCCGCAAGGCGGAAACATCTCGAACGCCATTTCTCGATAAAAGTCTGATCGCGCGACATACGCAATACCTCCAGAGATAATTGAGTGACAACCACGCTGACGGGCTCGTCCGGTTGCCTACGTGCAATTGTGACTCGCGCCCGGTGATCGTCAAGCCCGTAATCCAATCTCTGCGCCCGTTTGAATACACGCGAGTTGTTTGCGCCGGATGCACGCGATAGGGTAGGCGACTCCCGAGCCGGCCAGGAGAGTTCCCAGGGGATTCGGAAATGCTCGATCAAAGAATATTCGGAGGAAGATGAATTTTGTCTCAAAGTGAAATCGCAGCGCTCGTCCTTGCAGCAGGTCAGGGCACGAGGATGAAATCGGCTCGAGCCAAGGTGCTGCACGAGGTCGCCGGCAAGGCGATGGTCGAGCACATGATCGACGTGCTGCGGGCCGGCGGCGTCGGGCGGGTCGTCGTCGTCACGGGATACGGCGGCGATGAAGTCCGAGCCCGGCTCAGCGCTGATGTGGAGTTCGTCGAACAGGCCGAGCAAAAGGGCACCGGTCACGCAGTGATGATGGCCGAGGATGTCTTTTCGGATTTCGAGGGCGTTCTGATCGTCGCCTGTGGCGATACCCCGCTTTGGCGACCCGGGACATTTATTCGCGCGCTCGATGAGATGTCCGCTCCGGATGTCGGCGCGGTGATCCTGACGACAGAATTGGAAGACGCGGGCGGCTATGGGCGGATCATCCGCGACGCCGGCGGCAACGTAACCGAGATCGTCGAGGCCAAGGACGCGACACCCGAGCAATTGGCTGTCCGCGAAATCAATAGCGGGGCGTATTGCTTCCGCGCTCGTCCGCTGTTCGAGGCGCTTGCCTCAATCGATGACGATAATGCTCAGGGAGAGTATTACCTGACCGACGTGATTGAAATTCTCCTGGGGCGTGGCCTCCGAGTCCGCGCGTATGTCGTCGCCGATCCGGATGAAGCAATGGGCGTGAACACGCCCGCGCAGCTCGCCGAAGCCGAAGCGATCATGCGCGCCCGGGCGGCGGCGTCGTAACGCTGCGGCCAGACTGAAATCCGTTACTTTGTTCCCGTATGGCCGAATCCACCTTCGCCCCTTGCCGTCGAGGTCAGCTCGTCGCGGACCTCCCACGCCAGGCGCGCGGTACGGTTGAAGACGATCTGCGCGATGCGGTCGCCACGTTTGATCGGAAAAGGCTCTTTGCCGAAATTGAACAGGATCACGCCGACCGGCCCTCGGTAGTCTTCATCAATCGTGCCCGGCGCGTTCAGCACGCCGATGCCGTGACGCAGAGCGAGCCCCGACCGCGGCCGCACCTGCGCTTCGAAGCCGTGCGGAAGCGCGATGCGGATGCCCGTCGGCACGAGCCGCCAAGCGCCAGGCTCGATCACGACCGGTTCGTCCTCGGGCACGGCAGCCCGAAGATCCATCCCGGCCGAGCCGTTGGTTTCATAGGCCGGCAGCGCGATGTCCATCGCGTCGGCTTCGCGCGTGACGCCCGCTGTGAGTTGCGTTTTCCGGTCGTCGTCTCTCATTCAGGGCCCTGACGTATGTGGTGGCTCGGCGCCGACCTTGACTCTGCCGAGGTGGCGCGGAATTATTTCCGGTCGATGTGGCCGTCGGGCCGCCCCGTTTATGAATCATCGCATGGACCGATTCCACTGGTTTCTCCGCATTGAACCTCAAGCTTCGAACATTCATCTCGCTGATCTACGTTGCCGTCCTCGGCGCGACGGCCCTTATGTTGGCCCCGAAGTTCACGACTCTGGCGCAGGCGCAGCAGGCTTCTGCGGATGCCGTCGACCCGACCGGTTTTATTCAAGAGGAGACTTCGGACGTTTCAGCCGAGGTCCCCGTCGGGGTCTCCCCGGATGAGCCTGTTGAATCCGCTGAATGGGTTGATCCCTTCCGGCGCGGTCGAAGGGTATATTCGCGTTACTGCATGGGATGCCACGGAGTCCAGGGCGATGGCAAGGGAGAGGCCGCGGCGATGCTTTATCCGCCGCCTCGCGATTTCGTCGAAGGGGCGTTCAAGTTCTCTTCGCGGCGCACGCCGGGACTTCCCACCGATGACGATCTTTTCCAGGTCGTTTCCGAGGGCCTTGCCGGGACATCAATGACGGGATTCGTGCGCCTGCCCGATGCCGACCGCCGCGCCGTGGTCGCATACATCAAGACGTTCTCGGAGCGCTGGCCAAGCGCCGAGGCCGAAGCTTACGACCCGCCGATCCCGGCGACGGACGACCCCTGGGCGGGCGACCCCGAGGCGGGCATCCGCGCCGGCGAACGCATCTATCACGCCGAGGCGCTCTGCATGACCTGCCATCCCTCGTATCATGACGAGGCCGCGATCGGCCGCATGGCAATCGACATGGGTTATGAACCTCTGCCATTGCGCGCGGATTGGCGGCTCAGCGTGGCGAAGAAGAATGCGAACGGGACTCTGACGATACCGCCTGATTTCATGCGAGATCGAATCAAGACGGGCGGCGATATCAAGAACCTCTACCGCGTCATCGGCGCGGGCATCACGACGACGGCGATGCCGACGTGGGTCGATTCGATCGAGCCCGAGAAGCTTTGGGGTCTGGCGCATTACATCAATTATCTGTCTGTTCGCCGAACCGCCCGCCTGGATCCCGATTCATATCGTACCCGTCCGCCGGTGGACCGACTGCACCCCGCGCCGCTCGAAGCCGAAGATGAAACTGGGGGC
>JAJFLK010000248.1 GCA_021772735.1 Candidatus Sumerlaeota bacterium
GCTCATCGGCGATGATGATAGCGGGCTCGACAGCCAACGCACGCGCAACGCCGACACGCTGGCGCTGACCGCCGCTGAACTCGTGCGGATATTGCCCGGCGGCTGCCGCGCTCAGGCCGACGGCCTCAAGCAGCTCGGCGACTCGTTCGGGGCGTCGTCCGCGCGCGAGGCCGTGGATCTTCAGAGGCTCCGCGATCGCCGCGCCGATAGTCATGCGCGGATTCAGCGACGAATAAGGGTCCTGGAAAATCATTTGCATCTGGCGACGCCAGGGCAGCATCCGGCGTTGGTTCAGAGCCATCAGGTCGGGCGAATCGCCCAAGTGGACTTCGCCCGAGGTGGCGTTCAAGAGCCGAATGATCGTCCGGCCGAGCGTGGTCTTGCCGCAACCGCTCTCGCCGACCAGCCCCAGTGTCTCGCCCTGGGCGACCTCGAACGAAACGCCATCAACGGCCTTGACCGGAGGGGCCGCCCCGCCGAACCACCCTGCCTTGCCGCCGAAATGTTTAACGAGATTCTTGACGCGCAACAGCGAACCCGCGCCATTCGATGCGGTTCCATTCGCCGAATCCGAGGCGGCCTCTGAGGTCGCCTCCGCAGTCGAGCCTGTAGTTGCTCCCGAGGCGGCGTCGGCATGTTCGGGAGTCTCGGCCATCTGCTTATGCATCTCCGTTGTGATTGCGCCTCGTCCGGCTCGGGCGTCGGGATTATCGGGCTTTACCCGGAGGCAAGCAAGCGGCATTGCCCCCTGCGAATTGCCTCATAATAAAAGACACCGAAGGCGGTCGTATAGGAGGATCGTTGACTCCTAAATCAGGACACCGAAAAAGGAGGCCTGTCAGATGAGTCCAAAGTCGAATCAGGAATGGCTCAACGCGATTCGCGCAAATGGATGGCTGTCCCCCGCTTTTCGGCTGGAATGATTGCGTCGCATTGCCGCACGACGCATGTCAATCGCCCTCCGGCGGCGGCGCGACAACTTTAAAGACAAATGAACGCGGGGCCTGGGAAGGGAATTTGGCTCGCAGTTGCATCAGCGGCGGCTCGGTCAAGGTCGCAGCGCGCAGGACTCCGAAGATCCGCTCGGCCCTCGCCTCGCCGAAGTACTCGCGTTCGATTTTGCCGAAGACGATCCAACGCACGCCCATGGCCTGGGCGGCGGCGACCATCGCCTCCGGCGTCGGGGCCTCATACAAACCCCGGCCCGCGCGCATGCTCCTGGCCATCATCGGTCCGCTCGAATCGCCGCGCCATGTGCGCTCGTGCATCCCCCAACCCACGGGCACGGGACGGCCGGCCAGGCTGGCGATGCGTCCGTTGAATCGATACGCATCTTCGAGCGCGATCTCGGCCATGCGCTCGCGCGGCTCGACGCGGCTGCGAATCCAATCGATCATCTCGGCTTCTGCTTCGTAACCGGGAACATTCGCAAGCCAGGCGAAGGAGTCGAGCGTCGGGCGTCGAGGAATGCGCTCGCCGTCCTCGCCGCGTCGATCGCCCGCCGAAGCCTGAAGGTTACGGGCCGGCATGGCGAAAGCCAGAAATGTCAGAACAAACGGGATCATCCCGAGCAGGGCGATTCGCAGCGCGTATCGCACGGGCCACGGCGCACGCAGATGCCAGAGCCTCGCCGCAAGGACGACGGCGACGGCCGTCACGACCGGCCACGCGGGGAACGAAAACTTGAAATACGAGTTATAGCGCTCGTATTGAATCCACATCGGGTCGTCGATAAAAACGAGTTCGAGGCAGGCGATCAAAATGCACGCCCCGGCTCCAAAGATCGCGGCCTCGCGTCCCAACCACCGGCGCCTGCCCACCGCGAGCGCCACGATCAAAGCGGCCGCCCCGAAGCCCCACAACGAGGCCGCATCGCGGGCGACTGTGTACTTCAAGGCGATCAGCACCACCGACAGCGCCAGCCACGCGATTCGCGCGAACGTAATCCCGCAGACCAGTGGTGACAGGATCGCCGCGACGCCCAGCACGATCGCCTGGAATCCCCAATGACGAAAGAGTTCGGAATCGGTGGACCTCAGCCGATAAACCTCGCCGGCGGGCGATTCGATCTCGACCGGGAGCCGCTTGACGGGCAGGCGATCGAGGAATGTCTCGGGCACGTCGTCTTCGCCGGCTCGGGAAGCTTGCTCGGCAGCCGTGCTCGAAGCGTCCGCGCCCGCCGGAGGATGGATCAATAACGCCGCGCCACCCCCGACGGCGATCAGCGCCCCAAGAAGAACAAAGCGGTATGCGATGCTCGGGAGGCTCCAGCCGCGCCAGATGAAGATCAGCGCCGAGCCGACGCCGATCAGCGGTGCGGTCCATAGGTTTGAGACGAGCGCAGCCGCCGCGAGGACAGAGAATACGAGGGCAAACAAGACGGCGGCTCGGGGATCGAGCGGAGATTCTTTCTCCACCGCGTCCCGCGAATTGCCATCTCTTCTTCGCCGACGCCGCAAACCGAACCAACGATCGCCCCGGGCAACCAGCGCGAGCCAGGCAAGCAGCCACGGCAGACTGAGATGATGCGCGTGGAAATCGCCAAGCACGGCGGTCCAGGCGGGGAACTCGGTGATCGTATTCTCGATAACGCGCGAGGGCTCCCAATACCGGTACGAACCGAGGCGAGTATCAATCGGCGCGTTCGACCACGTCACGCGATAATGTCCGGCGAGAATAAATCCTCGCTCCTCGCTCGATGCGAACATACGCCCCGAGGCGTAATTGTATTGGTCGAGTGCGTTGATGACGCCCTGCGGATTTCCCGCGCAGACGATCAACAGACCGCCGACGACCGATCCCGCGTATCGCAATCCTAGCGAGCGAAGCAGCAAGTAACCGGCTTCGTATGTGAGCGAGACCAGACGGGCGAGCGCGAGCGTGATGATCCACTCGCCCGGCAGCAGCGACGCTCGGCCGACAAACGCCCAGAAGTAATGTCCCCAGTAATAGTAAATCTGGTCGAATCCGGCGAGCCAGTAATCCTCGGGCGGGAGTTCGCGCGCATGCCATGTGGACCAGAAGAGCATGGCGTTCATAAATTTTTCCGCGCCGATCGAAAGGTTTAGACCCGCGCTGGTCATCTCCGGCGCATAGCGTCGGCAGGCGACGAAGCCGAGGAAGATGAATAATCCGCTCAACTCGATTGCGATATCCTGCTTAGGATGTCGGCGCGAGATGGGGGATAGAATCTCGGCTAGCCGAAGCTCCCGGCCCGGCCGCCGTGCGATAAGATATCCGGCGACAAAGGCGGCGGCGATCCACGCGAAGATCGTCACGGGATTCAGAGGTATGCCGAAGTGAGCGGCGAACCAGGCGACCATTGCGATCAGCGCGGGGCCCGCGACGCGCGATATCATGCGCGTCAGATCGCCGCGCATCCCAAGCGGATCGAGCGCCAGCCGAAGCGGCCACGATAGCGCTTCGTAGACAAGCCAGAAATACAGGGCGATCAGGAAATCCATCGGAGGCGGACCAGATTCTTGTGGGGATCCATCGGGGACGGCGCGCAATCGGGCGCGACAAGGGCGCGCCCGCCACGACCGGCGCGATCCATGAAAGATTTCGGCCTCCGTTTTGTCAATCGGTCTGGCAACCGGGCGGGCCTGTCTGAGAAGATGTCGGGCCAGGAAATTCGAGGCGGATGCGGATTCGATCCGAGATGAGAAGCGAACCGAAGCTGCCGAAGCTACTTTCTTCCGGCGGCAAAGAAGAACATGCACGACAAGAACTCGACATCGTCGGATCAGAAACTTAGAGGCTCGAAACGCCCCGAGTCGCTCTCCCCGCTCTCCGGCGTCGCCGCCGAACTGGATTCACTGCGTGAGGCCGGACTCTGGCGCGAGTGCATCGAATCCGAATCGCCTTCGGGGCCGACGATTCGTATTCGCGGGCACGCTGGAGGAAAGAGCCGCGAATATCTTCACCTCTGCTCGAACAATTATCTGGACCTGGCGCGCGATGAGCGGGTCATAGAAGCCTCTTGCCGCGCCGCACAGCGCTGGGGAGCGGGAAGCGGGGCGGCACGGCTCGTGACCGGAACCTCCCGGCTTGCCGTCGAGCTCGAACGCGAACTGGCCGATTTCAAGCAGGCCGAAGCGGCGGCGCTCTTCTCTTCGGGGTATCTTGCGAACCTGGGGCTCGTCCAGGCGCTGGCGGGCCCAAGCGATCTATTGCTCTGCGATCAGCTCAATCACGCAAGCCTGATCGACGCGGCGCGTCTGGCCAGAGCCGAGGTTGTGGTCTACCCCCATGGCGACGCCGAGGCAGTGGCCAAATTATTGGAGCGCGCCCCTGCGAATCGCCGGAAATTCGTTCTTACCGATGGCGTTTTTTCGATGGATGGCGATGTCGCCCCGCTCGCGCGCCTCAACGAGCTTGCGCTGGAATACGGCGCCTGGCTGGTCGTCGATGATGCACACGGGACCGGCGTCATCGGGCCGCACGGCCGGGGGGCCTGCGCGGCGGCGGGCGTGGCGGGCGATCACGTCATTCAGATCATCACGCTGTCCAAGGCGCTCGGCTCTCAGGGGGGCGCGGTCGTCGGCGCGCGGGCGGTCGTCGATCTCGTTGTGAACCGCGCGCGCTCGTTTATTTTCGAGACCGCCCTGGCGCCCCCAGCATTGGGCGCGGCCCTCGAAGCGCTCCGAATTGTCCGCGAAGACGACGCCCTGCGCGAAAGCCTGCACGCGAACGTCTCCGCCATCCGGAACGCCCTGCGCGATTCAGGCTTTGAGTTCCCCGATTCCCCCACGCCGATCATCCCACTTTTGCTCGGCGGGAACGATCGCGCGCTGCGCATCGCTGAACAACTCAAAGACCGAGGCTATTGGATTACGGCCATCCGCCCGCCGACCGTTCCCGAGGGCACAGCGAGGCTGAGGATTACGGTCATGGCAAGCCACCGCGCCGAGGATCTGGAGCGGTTTGCCCTCGACGCGGCTGAGGTTGTGGCCCGGGTCGCGGGCGATCAAGCGGATGATGATTGCGCCGCGAGCACGCAGCCGAAACTGCCCGCAGAGCAATCGCCCCGATAGAAAACAAACCGCGTAACGGACAAGCAATATGACAAACTACAAATACCTCCGAGTCGATCGCTCCGGAGCGGTCGCGACGGTGACGCTTGCGCGTCCCGAAAGCGCCAACGCGCTCAGCCTCGAACTGATGGAGGAGATCGAGCGCGTGGCCGTTGAGTTTCACGCCGATACCGAGACTCACGTCGTCATCTTCGCGGGTGAGGGCAAGCACTTCTGCGCCGGCGCGGACCTGCGCGATGTGGCGCGACGCGGGCTCGCCCAGGCCGAACCTCTGGAACGCTGGCGTGGGTTGCGCATTGGCCCCCGGATGCTCCGCGCCGTGGCCGAGATCAATCAGATCACGATCGCCGCGATCAACGGTGGGGCCCTGGGCGGTGGAACGTGCATCGCGACGGCGTGCGATTTCCGCATCGGCGCCGAGGATTGTTTCGCGGGGTACCCGGAGATCAACCTGGGCATGAACCTGAGCTGGGTGGGCCTGCCGCTCTGCGTGCGCCTGATCGGCCCTGCACGCGCCAAACGGATGGTGATCCTGGGGCGCAATGAACCCGCATCAATTTTGCTCGAATGGGGATTCCTGGATGAAATCGTTCCCCCCGGCGATCTCATGGATGCCGCCGGGCGCATGGCCGAGGCATACGCCGTCCAGCCCCCGATGGCGGCGCAGATGATCAAGCGCGGCGTGAACGCGATCACCTCGGCGCTCGATGCGGCCGTCATGCACATGGATACGGATCAATTCATGCTCGCGACCAGCTCCGAAGAGCACGCCGAAGCCGTCCGGGCGTTTGTCGAAAAGCGCGGGAAGACCAGTTAGAGGCGGGATCGCCCGGCAACCGCAAGGACGAGTTCGTGAAGGCCCGCGCTACTTCTTCGCATCGGCCGCAGGCATGAAGACTTTGGAATAGATATCGCGCAGCATCCGCTTCTGGATCTTGCCTGTCGCGTTCTTGGGCAGGATGGGCGAGAACTCGACGCGACCCGGAATCTTGAACTTCGTGACCAGCGTCCCGATGTGTTCCTTGATCTCGTCCTCGGTGGCCTGCTTGCCGGGTTTGAGCGCGATGACGGCAAGAATATTCTCGCCGTAAGTTAAGTCTTTGACGCCGACGACGGCGGCCTCGGCGACCGAGGGATGCTTCTGAACCGCCTCTTCGATCTCGCGGGGTGAAATATTCTCGCCGCCTTTGATGATGAGATCCTTCTTGCGATCCGTGATGTAGACGAATCCATCGGCGTCCATGTATCCGATATCGCCCGAGTGGAACCACCCGCCGGCCATGGCCTCTGAAGTCACGTCGGGCAGCTTCCAATAACCCTGCATGACGTTCGGGCCCTTGGCGCAAATCTCGCCCTGATCACCCTGCGCGAGGGGATTGTTATCCATATCGAGGATAGTAACCTCGACGCCCGGGATCGCCCGGCCGACCGAGCCCGCACGGTAGGCCTCGGCATCGGGATAGCTCGTGAGGACGGGAGAGGTCTCCGAGAGGCCATAGCCCTCCTTGACTTCGCAGTCGAATAGTCGCTCGAATTCGAGGCGCACTTCGTTCAGCAACGCCGCCGCGCCCGAATTCACGCTGACCAGGCTTGAGACGTCGAATTTTTCGCGGTCGGCATAATTGATCATGTACGTCA
>JAJFLK010000249.1 GCA_021772735.1 Candidatus Sumerlaeota bacterium
GTTGCATAAACCCAGCACTCCGGCGATCGAAGGCGCGGGGGATTACAGGGGGACGACGTTTCATTCCGCGAAATGGGATCACGAGTTCGATCCCAAGGGCAAGCGCATCGCGGTTGTCGGCAACGCCGCCAGCGCGGTGCAGTTCATCCCGCAGATTGCGCCGGTGGCAGAGCGTGTGACCGTTTTCCAGCGTAGCGCGAATTGGATTATTCCCAAGCACGACCGCGAATACACCACGTTCGAGAAATGGTTCGGCACAGTCTTCCCGCCGTTTACGAATCTTTATCGGCTCTGGATCTGGCTGCGTGGCGAGGGGATGGTCTTTCCGCTCATGAACGGGAGTGGGCCGACCTGGTATCGCAACAAAGCGCAGAACGACACGATCAAATACATCGAGGAGAAGATCCGCGATCCCGAATTGCGCAAAACGCTCGTGCCGGATTATCCGATGGGCGCGCGGCGCATTCTGTTTTCCGATGATTATTACGACGCGCTGAATCGGGACAACGTGCAGATCGTCACATCGCCGATCGCGCGGATTGCAGAGCGCGGAGTCGAGACCGCCGACGGCACGCTGCACGAGGCCGACGCGATCGTCTACGCGACCGGATTCGAGACGACATCTTTCCTGACGCCGATGCGCGTCGTAGGCCGAGGCGGCGAGGTCCTGAACGAGACGTGGGATCGCGACGGCGCCGAGGCCTATCTCGGCATCACGCACACCGGGTTCCCCAACTTCTTCCTCATGTATGGACCCAATACGAACCTAGGGCACAATTCGATCGTCATCATGATCGAGGCCCAGACGCGATACATCCTTTCGTGCCTGGGCGAACTCTCGGCGCGGCGCGCGCGATGGCTCGACGTGAAACGCGATGTCCAGAAGGACTACAACGCGCGGCTGCAAGAGCGCATGCACGGGACGATCTGGAATGCCGTGGATAAAAGCTGGTATAAGAAGAACGGCAAGATCACGAACAACTGGGTCGGCCGCACAACCGAATACCGCCGGCTGACGCGCAGGATGAATCCGAGCGATTATGTATTCGAGGCGGGCGCGCGGACGGCACCTTAATCGAAAATCCGATGAGATCCGCCAGTGCTCTGACCGGCTGATTATGTGGGGTTGTCGCACCGCCGCACCCGGAGAGATTCTTGAATTTCTCAACCGGCGAGGGCGCCGGTTCCACACGTGACAAGCGTCACATCCGGAAAGTGTGGGACCGGCGCCCTCGCCGGTCATGACTTCCCGTCACTTCCCATCGGTCAAACTACGAAGGCGAGCCGAAACCCTTTGACAACCTTATATTACGACCATAATGTATACGAGCGTCGATCAGACCATGAGCCGGGAACCGCGATGAGATTTCTTGCGAGGAGCGAACCACAGATGCCCGAAGCCCCCGAAGCCAATGTCACCACAGAAGCGCCGGTATTGATCGAGACCGAGAATTTTATCCGGACGATCACAATCAATCGTCCGCACCGCAAGAACGCGTTGGACGGCGAGACGGAGACACTGCTCAGCAAGGCGATCCACCGCGCGGTCGATTATGACGATGCGCGCGTGATCATCCTGACTGGAGCGGGCGGAGATTTCTGCGCGGGCGCCGACCTGGCTTCGGGCATGAGCGGGGGCGGCGAATTCGACGTCACGCAGCATCTGAAAGAAGAGATTCATCCGACGATCATTGCGATGCGCGCGTCGAACAAGCCGTTCATCGCCAAAGTCCGCGGCAATGCCGTCGGGCTGGGATGCAATTTCGCGCTGATGTGCGACATGATTTTTGCTTCCGAGACCGCGCGGTTCAGCGAGATTTTCGTTCGCATCGGCCTCTCGACCGACGGCGGCGGATCGTATCTGATGCCGCGCCGCGTGGGTTACGTGAAGGCGTTCGAGCTGATCACGACCGGCGCGATGTTCGCCGCGCCCGAGGCCGAGCGGCTTGGGATCATCAATCGTGCGTGCGCCGACGGTGATCTGGATGAAGTCGTCGCGGACATCGCCGGCAAGCTGGCTGGCGGGCCGTTCGTCGCGATTCAGCGCTGCAAGGCGAACCTTCGTGAGAGCATGCACGGCACGCTGCAGAGCACGCTGGACGCCGAGGCCGAGAGCCAGGGCGAATGTTTCAAGTCGGCTGATTTCGCCGAAGGCGTGATGGCCTTCATGGGCAAGCGCAAGCCGGAGTTCAAGGGCAAATAGTTTGGCAAGAGGGGACGCACCCGGCGCTTGGCGGCGACAAACCCAGGCGCCGGTTTTCTTTTCGCCGATTCGAGCCCGAAATGCGCCAAGGCCGAGGCGGCTGTAAATAAAGCGAGGGGCATTATGGATCTGGAAACGATTGAGTATGAGAAGAAAGGCGCGGTCATCCGGCTGACGCTGAACCGGCCCGAGTCGTTTAACGCGATGAGTGCGGGGTTGATCAACGATCTGTTCGATGCCGTGACCGAGGCCGATGCCGACCGAGACGCGCGCGTCGTCGTCATCACGGGTTCAGGCGACCGGGCCTTCTGCGCGGGCGGCGACGTGAAGGAATTCACGCGCAATCTGGACGGGATAAACAAGCACATCAAGCGGATGACGATCCCGCTGCACGCGGCGATCGCGCGTCTGACACGGATGGATAAGGTGACGATCGGCGCGTTTAACGGCGCGGTCGCCGGCGCGGGAATGGGCCTGGCAATGGGCGTGGATCTGGCCATCGCGGC
>JAJFLK010000250.1 GCA_021772735.1 Candidatus Sumerlaeota bacterium
GCCCTTCTGATTGATGATCGTATCGATGGCGATTGCCGTCTTGCCGACCTGACGATCGCCGATAATCAGTTCGCGCTGGCCGCGACCGATGGGAATCATCGAATCAATGGCCTTGATTCCGGTCATCAGCGGCTGCTTGACCGGCTGGCGTTCGAGCACGCCCGGGGCGATGCGTTCGATCACGCGCGTTTTCTCGGTCGCGATGGGGCCCTTGCCGTCGATTGGCTCGCCGATGGCGTTCACCACCCGGCCGATCATGGCCTCGCCGACCGGCACCGAAGCGATACGCTTGGTGCGCTTGACGATGTCGCCCTCCTTGATGCCAACGTCAGAGCCGAACAGGGCGACGCCGACGCTGGATTCCTCCAGGTTAAGGACAAGCCCCATGCGCTCGCCGGGGAATTCCACTAGCTCGCCGGCCATCACGTCCTGTAACCCGTGGACGCTGGCGATGGAATCGCCGATCTTGAGAATGGTGCCGACATCCTGGATGTCGAGAGTAGATTTGTACTCCACCAGCTCTTTTTCAAGAATTCGGGTGATTTCGTCGGGTCTCAGTGCCATCGGTCGTCCTCGGTCTGAAGTGTATTTTCGGCGCGGTGCGCCGGGCTCAGGCGGCTGCGCCGTCTTGCCGTTTGAAGTTTCGGTTCAGCTCGCTGAGGCCATGACGGACGCTGCCGTCGATGAGCACATCGCGAAACCGAAAGATGATCCCGCCGAGCAGATCGGGCATGACCTGATGCTTGAGGCGCAGGTGGCAGCCGGTGAACTTCTCGAGCGAGGTTTTCAATTTGAGCTTCTCCTGGAAGCCGAGTTCCCGGGCGGAACTGAGCGTCGCGGGCCAGATCCCTTGAGCGCGTTCGGCGATTTCAACGAGCTCCTCAAAGATCTCTCCCAGAAGAATCGTCCGCTCACGGTCGATCGTCAGATAGAAGAGATTCAAGATGAGCCCGTTCGCCCTGCCTTCGAGCGCCGCGTCTACGACTTCGCGCTTGCGCTCGCTCGAGATTTGAGGCCCTTCGAGGAACGTGCGGAATTCGGGATTCTGATCCAGAACCGCATGGATCTGCCGAGCCTCCTCGATGAGCCGCTGAGTCAAGCCCTGCGCCGCAGCCGCATTGAAAAGCGCTTGGGCGTATGCGTTGGTTATGGCGTCGTTTTCTTGTCGGGCGCTCATAGTGACTTCGTTTCAAGCTCCTCGATAAACGATCCGACAAGCTCGCGATCCCGGGCTTCGTCCATCTTCTCACGGATCAGGCGTTCGGTGGCCTGAATCGTGAGGCTGATGACGTCCTCGCGAAGCTGCTTGCGGGCGTTAGCCAATTCGAGTTGGACGCCTTCACGGGCTTTCTCCCGGATGTTGTCGCCCTCTCGCTTGGCTTCTTCCTTGATCGTCTGGGCGATAAGCTCAGCTTCTTTGACTCGCTTCTCGATCATCACGCGAGCCTCTTCCTCGATCTCCTTGAGCTTGACCTCGTATCGAGCGTGCGATTCCTTCGCATCGTCCTGAAGCTTCTTTACTTCCTCGAAGCTGCTCTCAATCTCACGCTGACGCTCATCGACCGTTTCGATAAGCGGCTTCCACGCGAACTTTTTCAGCACGAAGAAGAATGCCAAAAAGACGACGATCAGAGACACCATCTCGCCGAGCTGGGTTAGAAATTCCGGGGTGATTTCCATGGCTCGCTCTTTCTTATAGGAATTCAGATGACTCGGTGTCCCCGAAAGGGCCGACCGGTTTCAAATGAACGGTTGAGGCTCGAACGCTCGCAGGCGGGAACTCTTGGATCAAGCCCGAGTCCGCACCCTGGGCGCCCTCACCAATCGCGCGCTCAAGCGATATCTGGGCGACGACGTAAACGAGGATCGTTTACGCTCGTTCAGACATTCGCTCGCTACGTGCGGCGTGCGACGAACACCTAGCCCGCCAGGAAAATCGAGATCAGTGCGTAGATCGTCAGCGCTTCAATAAAGGCGCAACCGATGATCATCGCGGTCTGAATCTTTCCTGCTGCTTCGGGCTGGCGCCCCATGGCTTCCATAGCCGAGCCGACTGCGCGGCCAAGGCCCAACGCGGAACCGAAGGCTGCGAGGCCAAGGCCGAGCGGATAGGCGACTCGAATCCAGTCAAATGCGCCCGTGGCGGCTTCGCCATCCTGTGCCATCGCCATCGAACTCATGGCGCAAAACGCCACCATACCGAGAAGGGTCGAGAATTTGATCGACCCTTTCTTGCTTGTAACTGCCTGCTTCATTGTTTCGTTCATCCTCCTTAAGGGTGCTTCGAAGCGGTTTTTTGTTCAAAACCAAAAAAATCTGACCTTGTTGTCGCGCGTCTGCGCGTCTTCGCAATTATCTTTCCTCGCCGGTCCGGTTGGACGTGCTCACTCAGGCATTCGCCTCTTCGTGCTCGCCATGCCCATGATCGTCATGGGGCAGGAGCAGCGATATGTAGACCGCTGCAAGAACGGCAAAGACGGTGGACTGAATCAGGCTCCCGAGAATGCCCAGGAACATGAACGGGAAGTGCAGAGGGATCCCGGTGATCGGCGTGTCCGTATTGAACATCAGCGAGACAATGATCATGCCCAGTCCGAGAAACGAGGCGAGGAGCTTATCCTCACCCAGCGTATTGCCCCACAGCCGCAGCGAGAGGGAAACAGGCTTGATCAGGGTTCCGACGATTTCGAGCGGCAGCATCAGCGGAACCAATCCCCATCCGACGACACCGGTCGGGCTGCCGCACAGATGCCAGACGAAATGCTTGATCCCGCCCGCAGCGATTCCGTTCGCGTTGACCCAAAGGAACGTTACCAGGCCCAGCGCTGCCACCGATGGGAAATGCGCCATGGGCGATTTGAGGCCGGGGACCAGGCCTGTGAGCTTGTTGACCAGAATGAACAGCCACAGCGAGGCAACATAGGGGACATATTTTCGGGCGTTTTCCTTGCCGACGACGTCGCCAAAGAAGTTCATAAGCCCCATGAACAGCATTTCGATGCCGACCTGAGCCTTCGAGGGGTTCGCCACGCTCCGCTTCTTGATGATGCGACAGACAATATACAGGAACACAAACCCGTGGACGGCGGCGAACAGAGGGTTGACCCAGAAAGGCGCGTGATGACCGCCCTCTTCGCCGTGACCAGCCCCGTGGCCGTCGTCTTTGGCCGTCGCCGCAGTGAAGAGCGTATAGATGTTGGGGAATTCTTCGGGCATCCGGTAGCCCTTGGACTGGTGCGCGGCATCGGCGCCATGTCCGGCATCGGCGGCATGGGCATCGGCCCCACGTTCCGCGTCTCCAGCGGCCTCGGCATGCGCATCGCTGGCATGAGTGTCATCGGCATGAGCCGCAGCTTCGGCTTGAGTGTCCGTGGCGTGGGTATCGTGTTCTGCCTCGCCGTGCTCGGCCTCAGCCTGGGCAAGAAAGTAGCCGCCATCGACCGCAGATTCGCGCAATGTCTCGGGATGGCCCCACGTCTCGAACGCCTGAAGCAGCCCATCGGAAACCGGCGGCGCGGCTTCCAGCAGGGGCGTCGCGTTCATCGCGACCGGGGATGCAGTCTGGGAGAGGGGAGCGCTCATGCGTGAGTGTTCAATTCCTCTCCGTTAGCGACATTGGCCGGGGCCTCGTGCGACGAGTCCTTCTTCTTTTGCGCCAGGCTTAACTGATCGCGGCGACTGATCTCCATCATCAGGCCCAGCGTGCGCAGGATAAGAACGATGAACGGCGTCAGGATGCCGAATAACATCGCCAGCGAATGGGCTCGGACTAATTGCTCCGGGACGCGCCAAAAAAGCAGAACGAGGGCGGCGACGACCAGGGTCGCGAGCTTGAGCGCAATTGACGCGAAGCCGAGAGCTCGGCGGCGCTCGAAGAGCATATATTTGAAAATCATTGCGGAGCTTGCAAAGAACGTGATCGACCACAGGCCGAAGAAGACATAACGGGCGGCCCATGCGAGGTCGTAATATACCGCGCTGAACAGCGCGATGAGCAGGACGGTGGCGACCGTCGCGATGCCCGTCCTTCGCAGGAAGGCCCATTCGATACCGAGTGGCACGGCGGGGGCGGAAGGCTGAGCTGTATTTGATTCGGTCATGCGCCCTGCGCCTCTGTTATGAATCCGAAGAGATGCGCTTGATGATTTTGACCGTTTCGCGCCCACCGGCGATCATTCCGAGCGCCAGAAGCCCCATTTCGACCCAGGTCTTCCACGGCTTTTCGATGCCGAACCAAAGGCAAACGTAATGCCCCATGATCAGGCCGACCAGTGGGCCGGCGACCATCATCGTGGGGATCGACATGGCCAGGCCGGCCTTGCCCCATCCTTCGGATCGTTGGGGAGTGGGGCGCTTCGATATCATCAAGCATCCCAGACTTTGCGCAATTTTTCACAATCTTTACCGGGTTCCGACGGGGCGCACTTTCAAGAAATTCATCCGACTTTCGGGTTCCGTTTGGGCCCGGTTCGGACCCGCAAAGAACGGCATTCTACCGTCGCGGAGTTCGATTTCAAGCAAAAAGAAACGCCTGCGTCATATTTACTGAAATCCGCTGGACTTTTTGCGGGCCCGAAGGCAAAACGCGGAACTGGCACAGCCGATGAAAGTCGCAATAGCGCAGAGCACATCATGGAAAACATGAATCACAGCAAGACTCGGACCTCAGAGAAAGCCTCGCGGTTCACCGAATCGGTTATCCGCGAGATGACCCGGCTCGCCGCACGGCACGAGGCGATCAATCTCTCGCAGGGCTTCCCCGATTTCCCAGCGCCGGCGGTCCTCAAGCAGGCCGCGTGTGTGGCGATCGGGGCCGATATCAATCAATACGCCATTACCTGGGGCGCGAAGCGATTCCGCGACGCGCTGGCCGCAAAGACGAAGCGTCACCTAGGGCTCAAGATCGACCCCGAGCGGCACATCACAGTCTGCTGCGGATCGACCGAGGCTATGATCTCCTCATTAATGGCCGTGGTCGATCCGGGCGATGAGGTCGTCATCTTCGAACCCTATTACGAGAACTACTGGCCGGACGCCGTGCTGTGCGGGGCGACGCCTCGCTTCGTTCGTCTGCATGCACCGGATTGGACGTTTAAACCCGGCGAGCTGGCGGCGGCTTTCAGCGAGCGCACGAAGGCCGTCATCCTTTGCACGCCGAACAACCCGACAGGCAAGGTCTTCAGCCGCACCGAGCTCGAAGCGATCGGCGAGCTCTGCAAGCGTCACGATGCGCTGGCGATCACGGACGAAATCTACGAGCACATCATTTACGAGGGCGCCGAACACACCTCCATGGCGACCCTGCCGGGGATGTGGGAGCGGACGATCACGATCAACAGCATGTCCAAGACATACAGCGTCACCGGATGGCGTGTCGGGTATGCGATCGCGCCGGAGGATCTGACAGCCTCAATCCGCAAGGTCCATGACTTCCTGACCGTCGGCGCGGCCGCGCCGCTTCAGGAAGCCGGCGTGACGGCGATGGAACTGCCCGAGAGTTACTATAGCAAGATGGCCGCCGAATACGCGGAACGCCGGGAATTCCTTCTCAATGTCTTGCGCGAGGTCGGTTTTGAATTCACGGTTCCGCAGGGCGCATACTACGTGATGACTGATTTCCGGGCGTTCGGATACGACGATGATTTGAAGTTTACGCGGCACATGATCGAGGACATCGGCGTGGCCGTCGTGCCGGGTTCGAGCTTTTTCTCCGATCCCGAGTCGGGGAAGCATCTGGTTCGGTTCTGCTTCTGCAAGACGCGCGAGACGCTCGAAGCCGCCGCCGTGCGGCTTCGCAAGCTCAAGGTGACGGCCCGACGATGAAGCGGTTGCGTCTGTTTCACGTTCGGATACCTTTGGGTTTGGCCCTGGTCGTGGCGTTAGTTGGATGTGGCGGAGCGGAAGTCGAAGCAGACAAAGCACATGAGGCAGGCGAACCCGCCCCCGCCGACCTCCCCCCCATCATCATCATCTCTCTGGATACGACCCGGGCCGATCACATGGGGTTCTACGGGAATCCCTGGATCAGGACGCCGAACCTGGATCGGCTCGCCGCTGAATCGATCGTTTTCGAGGATGTCTCGCCATCGGCCCCGTCGACGCTCGCCTCGCATACCTCTCTGTTCACCGGGAAATACGCGCACACACACGGCACGCCGGAAAATGGCCATACCGTGAACGCCGATAACGTGATGTTGGCAGAGGCGCTGCGCGCGGCCGGATATCGAACCGCAGGTTTTATCGGCGCCTTTCCGCTGAGCGCGCGGTTCGGTTTCGCGCAGGGCTTTGAGTCATACGACGAAAATTTTGATCTCATTCCGGGCCGGGGGATCCTGCCCGGCGCCGACGAGGGCGTCGTGACTGCTCAGCGCCGGGCCGGCGCGGTTGCCGATTCAGTCATCGGTTGGATTGATGGGGGACTGGGCCGGGGGCTGGAGGCGGGCCCGGGTACGGGTGATCAGCCGCAGTTTCTGTTCATCCATTTCTTCGATCCGCACCGACCCTACATGCCGCCGTCGCCTTACTCTGAAATGTATCAGGCCCCTGGGGCTGCTGACGACGCGGGGGCCGGCGACCGGATTCGCATCACTTCGCCCCGACCCGAATTCGGGGAGCGGATGCTCTTCTCTGCCGAGCAATCCCTGAGAAACACCGAACTCTACGCGGGCGAGGTGACCTACCTGGACGCACAACTCGGCCGGATCATCGATCGGCTCGAATCCGAGGGGCTGCTCCAAAGCGCGATCATCGCGGTCGTGAGCGATCACGGCGAGCGGTTCTGGGAGCATTGGCCCCATTTCAATCACGGCATGAAGACGTATCAGGAGACCGTTCACGTCATCGGGACGATTCGTCTGCCGGGCGGACGCGGCGGAGGAGCCCGAGTCGATGCCCCCGTATCGCTGGTCGATTTCATGCCCACGATTCTGACCGCCGCCGGACTGCCGATCCCCGAGGGTGTCGAGGGGCGCGTGCTCGATCTGGACGAGCCGGAGAACATCAGCGGTGACGTTCCGGTTTTCTCCCAGGCGACCAAGCCGCACGATACGGATTGGCAAAAGATCGAAACCGATCCGCGCTGGCTCAATATGAACAAGACGCGCATGATCCGCCGTGGTCCGTTCAAGTTCATCCAGACACCGTTCCGCGAAACCGAAGAGCTGTATCATCTGCCCGACGATCCGTTTGAAAGCCAAAACCTGATCGAATCGGATGACGTGGAAGCGCAGGCCATTGCAAGTCGAATGCGCGCTGAGCTCGAAGCCTGGGCGAATTCAGCCGCGCCTCTGCAAAGCGGGTTCGCGACCGATGATGTCGATGACACGGTGAAGAAACTGAAATCTCTCGGTTATCTTCAATAGATGGGGCGGGGATCGAGACAGGGCAAAAGCCCAGAGGTTACCTATTCTATGGCACGCTCGGATTTCACGTTCTTTCACGCGATGCGCGTGCGCTGGTCCGAAGTCGATGCGCAAGGCGTCGTCTTCAACGGCCATTACCTGAATTACTTCGACGTCGCGCAGACCGAATTCCTGCGCGCCGCAGGGTGCCCTTATCCCGATGGGTTGCGCGAGCTGGGGACGGATCTGTATCTGGTCCGAGCAACGCTCGAACTGCACGGCCCGGTGGGCTTCGACGACGAGATCGAGATCGGCGTGCGTGCTTCAAAGATTGGTCGAACGAGCGTGACATTCGTGTTCGAGGTTTTTGTTTCGCCTGACTCGAATGCAGCAAGCGAGGGGAGTGAATCCGATGGCGCAGCCTCCGCCGATGCGCGTGCCTCGGGCGAATCGGTTTACGTTAACGTCGGTACCGAAACTCGAAAACCTGCACCCCTGCCCGAGGCCCTGATCGCGAAGATTCGACCGACCGGCTCGATCGACTCGAACCCTGGCGCTTGAGCGAGCAGGAAGCCCCGGACTGCCTCTTTATCGATATCCGTCCCAGTCCGACGCCGAGTTCAGCGGCGCATTGAACGTAAGCGACACGATATTGAATTCCATATAGTCGGTGACAAAGAGGGTCACCTTGTCCGCCTCGGTGTGGACGGCCATCCCGTTCCAAGCCGCGTCGAAACTGTTGGAAACTCCGGTGATGAGAGTCACGGCCGCATTGATGGAATCGTCGGTGAAGTCATGCCTCGCTCCTGCACCGAGGTTTTCAAAGACGTAAACCTCACGATTCGCGAACGGAGCGAATCTATCGAACATGAAAATCGTGTCGTTATCGTCGATGACGAGTGAATTGATGCCGCCGTTCGAGCCTCCGAAGAGTGTTGCTTTATCAATCAAGATGCTCACTGCGCCTCCCGGGGTGATTTGAAGGATCTGATCTGAACCGTCATAGAAATCCTCGTCAAACGTGACGTAGTTCCCTGCGCTTGTAACCGCGATGGCTGTGCCAAGACCAGCCTCGGGCCCGCCTGTTACTGCCGTGATGGCTGCGTTACTTGCGACAACCGTATCCGGACCCCCGGCAAAGGGAACGGAAACCAGATCATTGGATGGGGCAAAGAAGTCGTTTACCTGGGCGATGACAAGTTCCTGGCTGGATTCATCTATGCCCACGCCGCTTATGCCGATGATGCTGCGAACATTCGTCAACGTCGCCGGGGAACCGGGGATGATGCGGACAATATCGTCCTGTGTGGGCGGACCCTGATTGATGAATTCCTGGAGGAAGATGGAGCCGTCGTTCGCGACCGGGAGGTTAAGGACGTAGGGCGCGACGCTATCGAGATGTGGGAGAAGCTCGGCCTCGGTGATGATGGTTGTGAAGACGGGCGAGGGACCCGAGACGTCGATCGAAACAAGCTGAGCCAGCGGATCGGCGATCTTGTCCTGAGTGTAGATGTAGAGGAGTCC
>JAJFLK010000026.1 GCA_021772735.1 Candidatus Sumerlaeota bacterium
ATGGCCACCTCGACTCGGCCTCCGGCGGGTGTCGCCTCGATCGCGTTCAGCGTCAGGTTGAGGACGATCTGGCGCAGGGAGTCGGGGTCGATTGTCGCCGTGTCTGAACAGTTGGCCTGGTCCGCCAGATTTCTTTGGTTCGTTGCGCTCGCCGCCCCATTGAGTCCGACATCCGCGTGGTCGGAGATCCCATCGGCCAGAAGATCGAGTTTCACGCCTCCCTTTTCGGCTCGATGCCGGAGCATCGCGATGGCCGAGCTGACGCTCGCCCCGACCGAAGCCGTCCCGCCGGGCGCCGCCTGCGCGCCGCCACCCCGGGAGTATTGAAGGAACTGGCTGACGAGCCGGTTGAGCCGATCGACTTCTTCCAGAATATCGCGGCATGTTTCCGGAGCATCGGGCGGCGCGCCGGGGCCGTCGAATTCGGCGAGCGAGCGCTCCAAGTCTTGAGTCGAGGCGGAGATGATTTCAAGCGGGTTGCGAACCTCGTGCGCGAAGCCCGCGGCCAGCGTGCCGAGGCTCGTGAGCCGGTCTGCGTGCGCGACCTGGCGTTCCCAGATTCGTTGACGCCCCAACAGACGCGAGAACATCAAGCCGATGGCGAGGACCAGCGCGGTGGAAAACAGAAGCAGCACGCGCAGGTTCCGCGCCAGCACGTCGAGCTGGCCCAGATAATCGCGTCCGGCGGTCATGACGAGCACAGCGGCCGTCGCGCCGCGCGTATCGCGAATCGGCACGTAGACGCGCTTGACGGGCCCGGCGTCGGTTGTATACGCAAGCGCGTCGGCGGCGCGTCCGGCCAGGGCGCTCTCGAACTGCGCCTCGTCGAAGGCCAGGAATTCGAATCCCGCAAGCAGGTTTTCGCCCGGCCAGATCGCTCCTGGATCTTCGGCTTCAAGCCCGGCCGTCTCGCCGGCGTCACTTTCCATTCGGCTCGTTTTTCGCACCCGACCGGAGCTGCCTCGGCCTGCGATGTCGCGGACTGCGCTCTCGCCGCCCGGCAAAAACTCCGGATTCAATCGCGAAATCGATGCGGCGGTCAGGAGCACGCGGCCGGCGTCATCCAGAAGCGCGAGATCATTGAGCCGCGCCTGCGCGAGAAACTCCTCGAAGGGCTCAAGCAGCACCCGATCGAGCGAGGCCTCATAGAGCGTTGCGACCTCGCCGATGCCCGGTTCGGTTTCCATGCCTTCGGCCTCGTCCGGCTCACCCGAATCGGCAGCCGCTCGGGCGATCAGTCCCGTCGATTCTGTCAGATCGGGGATGACGGGCGCTGCGTCGCGCGCCAGACGCCAAGCCTGGATCTCGGCCGTCTGGGCCACGTCGATGATTTCCAGAGCGGTATAGCGAAGCTGCGGCTCGGCCAGTTTGCCAAGGTCGGCCAAGTGGCGGTTGAACTCGGATTCCTTCGATATCTTGACCATTTCGAGCCCATACCAGGCCGCGCCGTATTGGACCGCCAGGATGAGCGCGATCCCGAACGCGACGGGCAGGCCGGGCGAGCGAAACAGGCGCGAGCTGGAAAAGGGTCGGGCCATCAAACTGCACCATATCGTACTATCGGCCGATATCATCCCCAGGAATCAACGAAATCGTTCACAATGGGAGCGATTCGGGGATGTATCAGTGATGGCGCAATTTGCGGACCGGACGGCTCAGGGCGCGATTTGACCGTCGTCGTCGATCATCGCGGCGGCTCGTCGGAGGTCTTCGGGGGTCGTGATTTTGAGATTCGTCGCGGGGCTCGGGATGAGGCGAACGCCGACGCCGAGCGCTTCGAGGGCCGCTGCCTCGTCGGTGAATTCGCGCTCGCTTCGCAGCAGATCGGCCACGGCGTTCAGATATTCGGCGCGAAACGCCTGTGGAGTTTGCGCCATCCAGATGGTCCGGCGGTCCAGAGTCGCGGCGACCCGGCCCTGCTCGTCGGCCTGCTTGATGGTGTCGGTCGCGGGGCAGGCCAGCAGCGCTCCGCCGGTCGCGTGGGCTTCGGCGATGAGGTTCTCCACGGCCTCGACAGGCAAGAATGGGCGCGCCGAATCGTGGACCAGAACCACGTCGCAGCGGGAGGTGAGCGCAGCGAGCCCCGCCGCGACTGAATCCTGGCGTCGTGCTCCACCGATAGTCCGGCTGAAGCGGACCTCGGGGTGGCGTCCTTCGATATCGATGATTTCGCGCTCGGCGACGTGAGGAATGCCCGCCTCGGGCAGCACCAGCACGACCTCGATGATGGCCGCTTGGCCGGCGTGGCCGGCTCCGCTCGCAATACCCGCGATCCGATCGACGCTCCAGGCGAAAAGCGGACGCCCGCCGAGCAGTTCGAATTGCTTGGGCGTTGCCGCGCCGAATCGCGTCCCGGACCCGCCGCACAGGATAACGGCGCATGCCGATGGTTGGGTCACGGGTGCGGAGGATGATGCGGAAGATGATTGCGAGGCGTCGGACATAATGTGAGGCCAAGATAGAAAACCGGATCGGGTATGGGGAAGCGAAATCAGACGGACAGCCAGTCGTGGGCTAACTCTCACCCAGGAACTGATTCCACGCGTCAAAATTCTCGGCCCAGTCCTTGAGGTTCGTCTGCTCTCCCGTCGCGTGCAGGCTCCGCAGTGATTCCTGGCACGCCATCATCGTGGCCGTCACGCAAACGCCGGGGTAGATGACGAGCGCGTATCCGAGCTCTTGCAATGCTTTACGCGAAAGCACGGGGGATCGAGGAGCTACGTTGAAGAAATGCGGGGTGCCGGGTAGTTCGCGAGGGATAGACTCGACTTGATCCAACGTTGTCGGCGCTTCGACGAATAACACGTCGGCTCCGGCCTCGGCGTAAGCCGACGCGCGTTCGAGCGCAGAGTCAAATCCATCGACGGCGATGGCATCCGTCCGAGCGACGACGATCAAGTCCGGATCGCCCCGCGCAAGGATCGCCTGCTCGATCTTGGTCACCATCTCGGCCTTCGGGATCAAGGACTTGCCGTCCATGTGTCCGCATTTCTTGGGCCAGGTCTGGTCTTCGAGCTGGATGCCGGCGACTCCGGCCGCTTCATAACGCTGAATGGTTTGCGAGACATCTTCATACCCCGTGTCAGCGTCGGCAATAACGGGGATGGACACTGCCGCGCAAATTCGCGCCGCGTTCGCGCTCATCTCTTCGAGGCCGAGAATCCCGGTGTCGGCATGACCGTGCGCCGCGGCGGTGCCGTAACCCGTCATGTATACCGCCGGGAATCCCGCGGCCTGGATCAGCTTGGCCGTGAGCGCATCGTAAGCTCCCGGGGCCGTTACGATGTCGGGCCCGGCGAATCGCTCTCGAAGTACCGATGCTGTGCTCGCGGTTCTCATGGTTTAGATCGTGCTCCGGCGCGAATGGGTTTCAATTTAGACCCTTTTTCTCCAGCCAGCCGAGGCAGATTCCGGTGGCTTCGGCGAGCTGCTTGTCCTGACCAATGTAGTAGTGTGTCGCGCCGTCGATCTCGTGAATCTCTTTATCGTCGTGACCGACGGCCTCATAGAGGCGATGCGTGTGGCTGGGCGTGCACGCGTCATCGGCCAGATTGCCGATGACGAGGACCGGGCATGAGATTTCCTGTGCGCAGGCGATGCTGTCCGCGTTCGAATCGTCATAGCTCCACTGAGAAAGCCAACTGCGCAGCGTGCAGAATCGCGCCAGTCCGACCGGGCCGTTATTGACCACTTCGGGGTCTCCGAGGTAGCACCAATTGGGTTTGCGTTGGTTGGGATCGATCGTCGGATCTTGCCAGCGAACATCCATCATTGTGCCATAGACGGTGAAGCAATGTTCGATGCTCTTGGCGCGGCTCGATCGGAGCGTCGCAAGTTTGTCTTTCACCCACGCGGTAATGCGGCGATTCCGAGCGATCTGAGCCGCGCGGAAGCGCGCGACGAATTGCTCCGTGTAAGGCGGTTGATTCGGGTTATTCGCGTCATACAGATCGAGTTCGGGATCGCGCTTCGATGGATCGCTTTCGTCCAAAATGGACGGGTCCATCCATTCGGTAAGCGTGCCGGCGCGGCTGATGTGCGCCGCGAGGAGCATGACTCCCTCGGCCGGGATGAGACCAGCCTGCGTGAGGTCGGGGGGATCGCCGGCGGGAGTGGCCGTCACGGAAGGCTTCTCGGCCTGCTGTTGATAGAACAACGAGAGGCTCCCGCCGCCGCTCCAGCCGCCGAGGATGATCTTCTCGTAACCGAATTTCTGCTTCGCATTGCGGATCGCCCGGCCCAGATCGACCACACACTTCTCCATCGTGAGCGCGGAGTCGTTCCCCCGGTAGCGGGTATTGGCATAGATCACATGGAGACCGGCGTGCGCAAGCGAGGTCACCAACGGCAACCATGAGCCGCCTCCGATCGGGTGGCTGAAAATGATCGCGGTCCTGGAAGCCACGTTTTTCGGACGGAGCAATTGGCACTCGAAGAACACCATGTCCATCGCGCCGGCGTAGGTGTCCTTGAAGGAGGAAGGCTCCTGAAAAACGATGGGAAAGGCGATTCGATCGATATCGTGCCGCTGCAAAGTTGTCATCCGAACTATCTCTCGCGAATCTTGAGGCCGTGGAGGATTACCATTTCATTGCCGGCAACTCGGATTCGATGCGCTCGCGCTGATCGGCCCATTGTTTGGGAAGCTGAAGCGTATTGCCGAGTTCTTCGAGGGATTCATCCACGGTGAAACCGGGATCGACGTTGCTGATTTCGATATTGATGCCGCCCGGTTCGGTCAAGTACGCCGAGTGGAACCACTTGCGGTCACGCAGATCGGTCAGGATCATTCCCGATCCGCCGAGCACGCCCCAAACTCTCTTTATGGCATCCATGGAATCGACGGTTAACGCGACATGGTGAATCGCGCCGAGCCCGAAGACTCCCCACGGGAGATCGGGTTCGTCGAGAATGTCGATCGTTCGGCCCGGCCCGCCGCCGTTCGCGCCGAGCCGCGTGCGATTGCCCTCTTCAGATACGACTTCGAAGCCGAGCCCCGAGGTGAAGAATTCGATCGTCAGTTCGGGGATGCGCGAAATCAGCGTGGCCGAATGAAACCCGCGAATAATATTGGAGGCATCGAGACCGCCGTAAGGTGTTGTATCGCGCGAGTCGTTGTCGCTTTCGATCAGTTCGGAATCCAGCCCGCCGGGATCCTGGAAATGCGTGACCTTTTCCCCGAAACGTTCGGGCCTTTCGGTCGTCGCGTAGCCGTGCTTATTCAGCCGTTCGATCCAATAGGGCGTCGAGCCGATGGGAATCGAATACGAGAGGGCATCGATGCTGCCGCGGCCGCGCTGGTATTTCGGCAGCGGCACGCCATCGAACAGCATGTTGGTCATGATCGTTCCGGCGTGAGCCTCATAGTCCCCATAAAAAAAGTGCCACAGGTTGCCGACCTCGTGATTGACCGTGCGTTTGACCATCCGCAGCGCCATGACTTGCGTGTAGAAGTCGTAGTCGCGCTGGCCGTCGATGACCGCACCGGTGATGTGATGGATTCCCTTGATGAGTCCCTTGGTAAGTCCCTTGAGCATCTTCCCCCCTCTTTTCAATTCGTCTATCGTCGGGTCCCTCTGGATTCAGATTCGCTCGCCATTAGTCTAAATGTGGCGTGACCTTCTGCCATCGAGCCACCGGACCGCAGTTGCGGATCGCAACGAACCGTGCAGCCGCTGATGGTTGTAGACTTGCCGAAGCCGGTCAACGATGGCCCAGGCCCCGCCGCGAGTCCAGAATATTTCCTCTCATCAAGGCGCGCGCCTTGCAGCCTTGCGCCGACCTGAATTCGCTAAGAGGGCAGAACGCGCATCTACTCATATCGTGGTTTCCAAAACGCCGAAAAATAGGTGTGTCTCGGGCCAATTTGTCGCCTTGATGCCGATAATTGGCTCGAACTTTTCCCATGCGCGTTGCAAGATTGGCTCAAGCGAGGATCAACGGGTATGGGCACATGAGCTGACCAGGGGCATCCCGATTTTTGGGGAGGGCGAGAACATGGGCGAGGTATATGTTTGTGTCGGCACGCAGAAGGGTGGCTTCCTCCTTCGCAGTGATGAAGGCCGCAAAGAGTGGTCGGTCGAGGGTCCGCTTTTGGGTGGCTGGGGTATAAGGGATTTGTCCCTGGACACGCGTGGCGCGCGTCCGGTCATGTGGGCTGCGGTGGGGCACGAAGTATACGGGCCGTCGGTGCAACGCTCGACCGATCTCGGCAAGACGTGGGACCAGATCGAGCACGGTCCTAAGTACGGGGCGGACGCGCCCGGAAAGCTCGAGAGCGTGTGGACAATCGTCCCTGGTCGCGCCGAAGAAGCGGGCGTTCTGTATGCCGGCGTCGCCGAAGCTGGATTATTCGTAAGCCGCGACGGAGGCGATCACTGGAATGAATTGAAGGGCTTGAGCGGGCATCCCACGCGAAGCGCCTGGACGCCGGGATTCGGGGGCCTGTGCTGCCACACCATTGTGTTAGACCCGGAGAACTCGAAGCGAATGTGGGTTGCCATCTCTGCGGCGGGCGTCTTCAGAAGCGACGACGGCGGGGAGACGTGGAGTGACCGCAATGAGGGTCTCCAGAATTTGCTCGAGGCTCAAGTTGAAGAAGACGCCGGATTCTGTGTCCACCGCATGGTCGTCGATCCCAAGAATCCAGATCGCCTGTTTCAGCAATTTCATTTCGGCGTGTACAAGTCCGAAAATGCCGGAGACAGTTGGGAGCGCATCGAAAACGGTCTGCCGCGAGGAAATGAAGGCTGTTTCGGTTTCCCCATAGTTATGCACCCACGAGACCCCAATACGCTGTTTGTGATCCCGCAAATTTCCGGCGAGTACCGGTATGCGCACGACGGCGACCTGGCGGTTTTCAAGACGACCGACGCCGGCGCGAACTGGAGCACACGCACCGATGGGCTTCCGGGGGGAGCTTTTCAGGGCGCCCTGCGCCAGGCGATGAGCGTCGATCCTCTGAATCCCTGCGGCGTCTATTTTGGGACAACCGGCGGCTTGCTTTACGCAAGCCGCGACGAGGGCGAAACCTGGATGGAGTTGCCCGGTCGATATCCACGAGTGCAGAGCGTCAATGCCTACGTGCTGGAGGGGTAAACGTGCCGCACATCCGCGTTGAATTACCCTCTCTGCTTCATCAATGCGTCGGCGGGGAGCCCTTCATTACGGTCGAGGCCGATACCGTATCGCAAGCGATCAATGAACTTGCAAAGACCTATCCTCTATTGCGCGATTCCATTTTCGAATCTGACGGAACGCAGAGGCGCCATGTTCTCATTTTCTATAATGAGGAGAATACTCGTTGGCTTGAAGACCTGGACATTCCAATCACCGATAAGGATCGACTCACGGTTGTTCAATCGATTGCAGGCGGGTGAAGGATATTTGCTTGAGTCGTGATTGAGGATCCGCCCGGGAGCTTGTCCGGTATCCCCGTACTTGATGCCCCCCCCTGGAGGCCGAAATTGAGCCATTAGAATTCCACCCGTTCGCTTGTCATCCGATCGGAGGCGATGGCCGGCGAGAAGCTGCTTGATCGAACGTGCTTGCGCGCCCAGAATAATCACGCTTCAGCCCAGCATGGAGACCCATGGAAGCCATGAAGGGATTCTTGGTTTATTGGGTTCTCCCAATCAGGAGAGCTCCCTTGTCCGAGTATCGCTACCTTCTGTCGTCGATCTTCATTTGTGTCGGGGTTCTTTGCGGTCACACGCAGGAGCCCTCGGGAGTCGTGACTAATGAGCCCGGTGTGTTCGAAGGCTTCAACCTCTTCTCTCCACTCGATGGCGCCGGATCGTACTTGATCGACAACGAGGGTCGGGTCATTCACTTTTGGGATAACGAGTATCGAAGCAATGTTGGGTATCTCCTGGACAACGGAAATCTACTCCGCCCGACCACGTTCGGGAATAAAGGCAACACTCACTTCTTTGGTGGGGGCGCGGGGCATG
>JAJFLK010000251.1 GCA_021772735.1 Candidatus Sumerlaeota bacterium
CTTCGGGGTCATATTGGCGAAGGAGCCACCGGTTGCCACTCGTGCCGTGATCTCTGCCCCCGATGGGTGTGACGTGAATCGTCTGATCCGAACGGTTTTGAATGTCGAACGATGTGAACGTCATCATCGAGATGGGATTGAGAAGGTGCCCATTGCCCAGGGTGACGGCCTCGACCGCCATGAAGCAGGCCGAAGGGAGCCAGCATCCGGCAAAGAGCAGGATCAGAACCGCATGAAACGACGTGCGTAGGCCTGATTTCAATTTACTATCCTGGCTCATATGTTCCTCGAAGACAAAGCGATGCCAGGCTCGCCCTACTAATTCCCGCCTTGCAACTCCTCGCGGATTTCCATCCAGATGTCGCAATATCGCCAGGCGGGCGGCGGGTTCTCGCCTTGCTTGTGATCCGGGCGCAGGGTGAGGTCGCCGGTCGCGAGCAAGACGCGACGCACCTCGGGGTTTGCTTGCAGCTTGGCCCGCATGGCCCGGACGATTACATCATAGTGATCGCCCTTCTCAGGCGTGTGGTAATCCATCTTGCGGCCCCGGTGCGTGACCCAATCGATTCCCATCATGTGCATGTTCGTGCTGCCCATGTCGCCGGCCTCCTTGGCTTCGAAGGCCGTCATTGACTCGACCTCATCTCGGGTGAAGTCCCAATCGAGGTCCGGGAAACCGTGGCGCGGGTCGGCGGGCCAGACGCGAGAATTCTCGGGATACTTCATCGCCTGCCACAATCCTTCGACGCTGGCGTATCGGCGGCCATCGAGATCGAAAGGCGTCGCGGCGAAATTGGAGAGCAGGCCCAGCTCATTACGTTTTGAGACGATGACTTCGCCCGGTCCGGCGGCCTGCGGCAGGATTTCCCATCCCGGAGCGTCTACTTCGGCGACGGGAGTCCACCAATGTGCCGGATATTGCCCTGGGCCGCTCGGCGAGGTCCGGCACGCAGCGAGACCGCAAATGAAAAACGAACAGACGAGTGCCGCCCGGCGGGGCATGGATGGGGTTGTCATAGAGACTTTCTAAAGAGCATCAAAATCATCGGGGTCGATCCCACCTTGACGGAGGGCACTCTTCAACGTACCGCCGGCGACCTCACGATGTTTCGGAACAATTATCGTGCGCGTTCCGGCGTCTGTTGTTTTGGCAAACTTGATATGGCTGCCCTTCTGGCCCACTTGCGCGAATCCGGCCGCAATGAGCTTCCTTCTGACCTCGCGGAACGGCACCGGTTTAGGCGGCACCGGTTTCGACCTCGAAGTCGCGAATTTCAGGGAGAAGCGTGGCTGTCGGCGGCTCGAAGTGCAACTGAAGTGCCTCGGCGAGATTGGCCAGAGCCAGAGCTTCGGTGGATCCCTGGCTGGCAACGTCAACTTGAAGGCATTGAGCGACGAACCATTCGTCCTCGCGCCAGATCGTAGCGGAAAACTGTTTCTTCATGACGCTCGCTCCAGCCGCCGGTTCACGCTGAATGATACGACTTTGTCTTCTCGGCGGCGAGAAGAGAAACCGAATCCGGGTCTATCGCCCTACATGCCCGGGATCGGCGAGCAATCGACGCCGTAGGCCTCCGCGACGGCCGGGTGCGTGATCTTGCCATCCACGATATTGACGCCGTGGCGCAGGGCGGGGTTATCGTGCGAGGCCTGTTTCCACCCCTTCTCGGCGAGCATGATGAGGTATGGCATCGTCGCGTTCGTGAGCCCATACGTCGAAGTGTGCGAGACGGCGCCGGGCATATTCGTCACGCCGTAGTGGACGACGCCCTCGCTGATGAAGACCGGATCGGAGTGGCTGGTCGGCCTCATCGTCTCGACGCAGCCACCCTGATCGACGGCGATGTCGATGATCACGCCGCCATTTTCCATTGCGCGAACCATCTTCTTGGTGACGAGTTTGGGCGCCCGCGCGCCGGGGATGAGAACCGATCCGATGACGACGTCGGCTGACGCGACGAGTTCGCCGATCGTGATTCGATTCGAAGCCACCGTGCGGACATTGGGCGGGAGAATACCTTCGAGCTCGCGTAGGCGCTGCATGCTCGTATCGAGCACATAGACCGAAGCGCCAAGGCCCGCAGCGAGGCGCGCGGCCGAGGTCCCGGCGATGCCGCCGCCGATGATGACGACGTAACCGGGCCGCACGCCGGGGATGCCCGAGAGCAGCTTGCCCTTGCCGCCCATCGGCTCCTCAAGGTACTTGACGGCGGCCGAGACCGCGACGCGTCCGGCGACCTCGCTCATCGGCGCAAGCAGCGGCAGCGCGCCGTCTTCGGTCTGCACGGTCTCGTACGCGACGCAGGTCGCGCCGGTATCCATCATGCCTTTGGTCAGCTCGCGGCTCGCGGCGAAGTGAAAATACGTATAAACGATCTGATCGGGCTTGAAGCGCGCGATCTCCTCGGGCATCGGCTCCTTGACCTTGGCGATGATTTCGGCCCGATCGAAGACGGTATCGCAGTCGACCATCTCCGCGCCGTATTTCGCGTAGCGTTCATCCGATTGCGCGCTGCCGAGGCCCGCGCCGGATTGAACCAGAACGCGATGACCCCGAGAGACGAGCATATCGACGCCGGCAGGCGTGATCGCGACGCGGTTTTCGTGGTCTTTGATTTCCTTGGGAACGCCGATGATCATAGCTTCGTTTCTCTCCGTGTCGGGGGGTGCGGACCGCGTGGGGCAGTC
>JAJFLK010000252.1 GCA_021772735.1 Candidatus Sumerlaeota bacterium
CAGGCCGACGAGATCACCGGTCAGGTGGTCCATGTCGTAGTCCCGGACCGCGGCCGGCCGGTCGGTCAGGCCGTATCCACGCTGATCCGGGGCGATGGCGCGATATCCAGCGTCGGACAGAGCGCGAATCTGATATCGCCACGAATAGGCCAGCTCGGGGAAGCCGTGAAGCATGAGCACGGGAATACCTTCGCCGCGTTCGTAATACGCCATGCGAATGCCATTGGTTTTGACGAATTTGGCGCGCGGGAAATCCCCCGGAGCGGCGTTGTGGCGCGCCTCGCGCCAATCGGCCATGCGCGCGCAGCCGGACAATCCCGATAATCCCGTGAGGGCTGAAGCCCCCGCCCCGGCTGCGATCAGGCGCATCGCCTCGCGCCGTGTCCATTGGAGTCGATGCAATTTATCTCTCATCGTCCCGCTTCCCCCTCTTGCAGAGTCGGATCGCGCGAAATCCGGAACTGGCGGTCCAGATCGCATCCCCTGATGACCGAGATTGATCGAGCCGAACCGGATCGTCCACACCGAAATTGCCGCTTGGAGGTGCTTGTCACTCGATGGGGATATGAATCGTAAATGTGCTGCCCTTCTCGGGCCGGCTGTCCGAAGAAACGCTGCCCCCGTGTGCACCGGCGATGTGTTTGACGATGGCGAGGCCCAGCCCCGAGCCTCCCAACTTTCGGCTCCGGGCTTTGTCGACTCGATAGAACCGCTCGAAGACCCGAGGCAATTGATCCACGGCGATGCCTCGGCCGTGATCTCGGACGTGAATCAACAGATTGCCGTTTATCTCGGCATCGATCTCGATCGGCTCAGACGTTCCGCTGTATTTGATCGCGTTGTCGATCAGGTTGATGACGGCCTCTTCGAGCAGCGGGGCATTGATCGGAGCTTCCAGAGAGGTGTCGCAGTTCAATTTGATGCCGATGTTTTGTTCGATCGCTCGCAACTGGCAGCTTTGAATGGCGTTCTCAAGCACGGGTTGGATAGGTTGCCGCTCCAGAGCGATCTCGCGCGAGTCCTCATCGCGTTCAAGGCGAGAAAGATTGAGAAGATCCTCGACGATCGTAGAGAGGCGATCGGCCTGGCGCGCGACAATCGCGAGGAAGCGCCGTTCGTCTTCGGGATTATCGACGTTGCCCTCAAGGATGGTCTCGATGAAACCTTGGATCGAAGTGATCGGAGTCTTGAGCTCGTGCGAAACATTGGCGACGAATTCGCGCCGGACGTTCTCAAGCCGACGCAGGCGGGTCACGTCATTGAGCACGACCAGCACGCCGATCCCCCTGCCCTGAGCGTCGCGCAGCACGGTGCCGGTGCCGAGCACGTATCGCTCGATATCGCCATGGAGAACGATCCGGCCGTCGATCGGGGAAGCGCTTTCGAAGGCGCGCGAGACGAATTCCTTGAGGTCGTCGTTGCGGATCACGTCGTGGATATCCTTGCCCTGAAGTTCATCATCGCCCAGGCGCAGGAGGCGCCGCGCCGCCTTGTTGATACGAATCAGCTTTTCGTCGTTATCAAACGCCAGCACGCCCTCGATCATGCTTGAGAGGACGGCCGCCTGTTCGTTGCGCACGCGCGCAACGGCCTTGATGCGCTCGTCGAGTTGCGTTGCCATTCGGTTCAGCGCCCGCGCGACCGCGCCGATCTCCTCCGTGTCAGGCACGGGCACCTTATGATCGAGATCGCCCTGGGAGAATCGCACCGCGCCGCGCTTGATCTCTTCGAGCGGGTGGGTCACCCGTCTCGAAATAATCAGACTCAGGGCTGCGGTCAGGAACGCAATGGCCAGCATCCACAGGAAAACCCGTTGCCGTATAACGGTCAGAATCGCATCGATTTCCGTCACGGGAGCCGAGGTCCGAACAACGCCCACGATTCTTTGCCCGCGTGTGAGCGGAATGGCGACATACATCATCCGCAGACCGATCGTATCGCTAAACCGGATTGAGGCTCCGACCTCCCCGGTCATGGCATTGGCAATCTCGGGTCGATCCGCGTGGCTTTCCATTCTCGCCGGCCGCTCGTTCGAATCGGCCAGAACGACGCCGTTGGACATGACGATCGTGATCCGAGTCCCCGAGTTCGCGCCCATTTCTCGGCAGAGCCGGTTTGCTTCGTCGGGGTCGTCGAATCGGTCCTGGAGCGCCCGCTTGACCAGTTCGGCCTGGGCCTGGAGGTCGTCGGCCGACCGGTCTTCATAAAAATTCCGGAGGCTGCTGAGCGTTGTCAGGCCCAAAGCCAGCATCGCCATCAGCGTGATCAACAGATACGAAGGGAAGATTTGCCAGAGAAGTCGTTTTCGTCCCATACGGGGATGCTCCGGTTTGGGCCGCCGATCGGGTGCTCCGAATGCGGCTGCGAGACGCCGCCCGGGAGGCCATCCCGAGGCCGACACCCTGCCACGCCCAAAATGCCACACCCCGGCCCGGCGCCGCTACTGCGCGAACCGATATCCGACGCCTCGCACAGTTTCAATATACTTGCCCGCCGCCCCGAGCTTCTTGCGCAGGCTCACGATCTGCACATCAACCGATCGTCCGGTGACCGGGTAATCATCACCGTGGACGGTTTTTACGATCTGCTGGCGCGTGAAGACGCACCCGAGATTGCGGGCCAGATGCAGGAGGATCGAGAACTCGGTTGCGGTCAGTTCGATCAGCTCTCCGGCCAGGCTGACCTCATGGCGTTCGGGCAGGATCGAGAGATCCTGGACATAGACGGCATCGCCATCACCTGTGGCGGGGCGCAGACGCCGGCGAAGAACCGCGCGCACCCGGGCCGTCAGCACCTTTGTTCGGAAGGGTTTCGTTATGTAATCATCGGCTCCGAGTTCGAGGCCTTTGACGATATCGGATTCCTCGCCACGGGCGGTCAGCATGACCACGGGCAAATCGGCGGTTCGGCCGTCCCGGTTGAGCCGGCGGCAAATTTCAAGGCCGTCGATTCCGGGCAGCATGAGGTCAAGCAGCACGAGATCGGGCAGGGCCGCTTCAAGCATCTCCAACGCCTGCTCGCCGGTTTCGGCCACGCTCACCTCGAATCCCTCCTTGCCGAGGTTGTATCGGACGAGTTCACGGATATCCTCATCGTCCTCGACGAAGAGCACCCGGGCGCCCGGCACCGGGCGTTCGTCGTTCATATCAGCTCCGGCAGTCATAAGACGGAATCCTCCCGACTCCGCGCAAACCATGAATGGCTGCGATCATAACACTCTTGCGAGGCGGCGTTCATCCTAAACCGGATCGCGCCGCGTGCGAGTTGATCCGGTATACCGCCGCCGAAGCCCGGAGAGCGGCACACGACTTGACAAGCTCCATCATCGCAACCAAAACTCCGGGGATGTACTACGGCTGGAAGATCGTCGGCGTTACGTTCGTGACGCAATTTATATCGATCGGATTCGTGTTTTATTCATACGGGGTGTTCTTCAAAGCCGTGGCGGCCGAGTTCGGCGCGACCCGGTTTGGCGTCGGCGCCGGGCTGGCTTTCATCCAGATATGCACCGGATTGGTCTCGCCCCTGCTCGGGCGGGCGTTGGATCGCGGCCATGTCCGCAACATCATGCTCGCCGGGAGCATCCTGATGGCCGTGGGCTTTGCCTGTGCCTCGCGGGTGTCGTCGATGTTCCAGTTCTATGCCGTGCTCGGGCTCCTGCTGGGTCTGGGTCAGGCGATGCTCGGCCCTGTGCCCAGCTCGACGCTCGTCGCCAACTGGTTCGTCCGGCGCCGGGGGATGGCGCTCGGGATCGCGACGATGGGCATCTCGCTCTCGGGCATGGTCATGGCTCCGGTCTCGACCCGCCTGATCGAACGGCTCGGCGTCCGCCAGGCATTCCTTATCTATGGCGTCCTGGCCGTCGTCCTTGTGATGCCGGTCGTCTGGCGTTATGTCATCAGCCGCCCCGAGGCCATGGGCCTGCTCCCGGATGGCGATGGCGGCGCCCTCGGCGGCTCCGGGCAACCCCCGGCCGAGACGGCCTCGCCGCCGCAAACCCATGAGAAGATCGGGGACCGACCGCCGGCGCGTCATGTCTCGACCGATGAAGCGGCCCGGCGCGCGGCATTCTCGCCTCGTCCGGTGGCGTGGTCGAGCGCGCGGCTGCTGCACGAGCCGAACTTCTGGGTTCTATCGATCGTCGTCGGGATTAACATGTGCTGCAACGGCGCGACGCTGACCCACATCATCCCCCATGCCACCGACCTGGGGTTCGAGCCCATGAGCGCCGCGCTGATCCTCTCGGCCATGGCCGGATTCGGCGTCATCGGCAAAGTCTTTTTCGGCTGGTTTACCGACGCTGGGGATCGGCGTGTGGCGTTCTGGCTCTGCATGGGGCTTCAGGCCGTGGGCGTCACGCTGGTTCTTGGCGTGACCGAGTATCGCCTCTTGCTTGCGGCAGGGGCCGTCTACGGCTTCGGGATGGGCGGGATGGTGCCGATCTGGGGCGCGATGGTCGGCGCGGTTTTCGGCCGACTCTCATTCGGCCGGGTCATGGGCCTGATGGCTCCTTGCATGCTCCCGCTGCAGATGCTCGGCGTGCCGCTGGCCGGCAAAATATACGACGTCCAGGGCAGCTACGACGCGGCTTTCAAACTGTTCATTGCGATGTATCTGATCGCAATGGTCATCCTCATCCGCTTGCGCATCCCCGAGGCCGAACCGGACGCCTGAGCGGGACGCCGAGAATCGGAGATTCCGCGCGCACGAGATATTGATGGAGTGGCCCCGGAGCCGACGGTAAGCTCCCCCGTCTTCTTTCGCGCGGGACGCAAACGCCCACATGCAGGAAAAACCATCCACATCAACCAACGCCGCTGCCGATCCGGCGCTCGCCAGGGATCTCGAAGTGGTCCTCAGGAAGGCCAATTACCACAAATTCGTCCTGCCCGGCGGTCAGGAGACGGCGGGCACGGATCGGACCGCGACGGCCCAAGCGATCTTTTCATTCGCGATGCAAGGCAAGTCGCTGCTCGATATCGGATGCCACCACGGGTACTACTGCATCGAGGCCAAGAAGCGCGGCGCGGCGCTGGTCGCCGGCATCGAGGGCGATCACAGCAATTACAAACTGGCCTGCCGGATCAGGAATATTTTCGGCTTCGAGAGTTACGAGCTGGTCGAGGGGTATTACCCAAAGGTCAAACTCTCGACGCGCGCGTTTGACGCCGTGCTGCTGCTCAACGTCGTCCACCATCTGGAGACGGTCAAGAAGGCCGACGCGATGATCGTCCGGGCCGCCGGTCTTGCCCGGGAGCGATTGATCCTCGGGATCCGGCCGCCTCACAGCGAGCCCGGTTCGGATGTCGAAATCGATAAGAACGTCCTGACGATGGAGACGATCGCGACGAGACTGAACAAGAAGACCGGCAAGACGGCGATCATCAAAAAGGCGCTGCTCGGACGAGAGCACATTCGAGAGCTCCTCGCCCCGCACATGAGCCGGGTCGATATCTTCGATTCGCCCGATTATCCCGGCCGGTTTATTGCCGTGGGGATTAAGTGACGGCCAGTGCACGGCCACTGGGTCGTTGCCTCAGCTCGGCGGCCGGTCGCGCATCAACGGCTCCAAACCGATATTGAACTTGTTCCACATCATCAGGCCTTCGCGAGAAAACTTGCGCCGCTCGAACCAGCCGAATCGAAACCGATCACGCGATTTCTTGAACCGGCTGCCGGTGTATTTCAGATACGTCCACAGCAGAACCACGCGGGCATGGCGGTTCCAGATGTCGCGCGTTCGGTTCCGCTTCTCGGCCGGCAGCGCGTCGAAGTAGGCAGCGAGCCAAGGCTCGAATCGCCCGGGATCGAGCAGATTGCTCAGGTCGGCCTCGGCGATGCGGTGCGAGTCGGTCGCGAGGCAAAACAAGGCGTGAGCCAGGTCAAAACAGAACGGCCCCTTGCGCGCGCCTTCGAAATCAAGCGTGACGACCCGGCCCTTTGGCTCGACGTCCCCGGCGTCATCGCCCTCCTCGACCCACATCAGGTTTCCGGGGCTGTAATCCATATGCAGCAGAGACGGGACCTCCATCTCGTCGATAAGATCGGCTATTTTGGTCTCAAAGAAATCCGTTATTCGTCGGACCAGCGCCGGATCGATCGGGTCTGCATCCCGGCGCATTTCGCCAAGATCGTTCGCGCGCAAATCCCAGCTGATCTCAAGAAGGACGCTCTTGACCGTATCCAGCAATCCGGCCGGCTTGATCGGATCAAGCGCGCTCTTGCTGCTCGTTTTTCGTGAGTCCAGGCGGGGACCGGCGTCGATCCGGTGAATTCTTGCGAGATTGGCAAACGCAAGTTTACCCTGCGCCAGGTTTTCGATGTCCCACATCGGTGCGTCGATCCAGCCCAGGACGAGCGCCCCCAGGCGGCGGCCCTTTGCGGTTCTTACTTCGGTTCGAGAATCGATGATCTCCGGGATCTCGATGCCCGCATTGGCCAGCAAATCGTGCGCCTGTAGATAACGCCGCAGGTACCGCAGTTGGCGCTTGTGCGTTATCTTGACGAAGACGTTTCTGTCGTTCATGCGCGCCTTGTATTTCATCGTCCGCCAGGTGCGTCCGAGCAGCCGGGCGTCGCTGAGGCCGAGCTCGGGCGCGAGAACTTCGTCCAGATACCGCTCGGCTTCGCGCCGGAATCGATCGTGCTTCGCCGATCGCTTGCAGTGTTTGACCGCGTCGATGCGCCGCTGCATCATCCGTTGGATTATCGACTTGATCGACATGATTGAGGAGGGCGCGAGTTCGAGCGGTGTTTAAGTTCAGGAGGTTTGAGCTGGATCCGCAGAGTTAAAGTTTTCGCCCCGATTGGATTCATGCCCGGCACTGCCCGCCGGACTCGTATACCACCACGCCAAAGCGATGAAGACGAGCTGGAAAGGCAGTCGGATCAATTGAAGCGCGTGCGGGACGTCAGGCATGATCTCGGCATAGTTAAGATACAGGTGAATATTGGCCGGGAAGACGGCAATGAGCAGCGCGATAAGCCCCCAAGCCGCCGCGCGTTGGGTGCGCGGTATCATCAGCCCGATGCCGCCGGCGATCTCGAAGAACCCGCTCAGGTAAACGAACCCACCGTGCCACGGCAGATACGGCGGCATGATCTGGAGAAAGAACTCCGGGCTCGCGAAATGCATCACGCCGATTGCGACGAAGAGCACGCCGTAAACGTATTTGAAAACCTGTTTGAATCCGACCATGGAAACCCTCTCTATGGCCTCTCCAATCGAGCCGGCCGAGCGCGCGAGGCGGCGGCCAATGAAGAACGCCCGCAGGGAACCTCAATGAAGGGGCTCGGCCCGCGGGCGTTCAATGTTCATGTCGGTGGACTGAGGAGTTTATCGCAACCCCTCGGGCCCTCCC
>JAJFLK010000253.1 GCA_021772735.1 Candidatus Sumerlaeota bacterium
CCAGGGCGCCATCGCGATCAAAATCGCCAGCGCCGGGAGCAGGAGGCGATTGCTCTGATATGTGAAGAACCACAAGATCCAGTATCCGAGGACGACCAGCAGCAGCCACGCGACGCACAGGCCGAGGGTTCTTGAACTGCCGTCCGGCCCGATCGCCTCCGAGCGCCCCTCCGTGCGCGAAGAGAATCGCCCCCAGTCGAGCCGGCCCAAGGCGAGCGTGATGAGAATCATGGCGATCAGCGGCACAGGACCGAGGAAGTGCTTTTCGAAAGCCTCGCCCGCGAGGGACGTGGTCAGAGGCGTTAGTGCGAATTCAACTACCCGCGCGATGGGGCCTTCGATCAGCGAGATCGGGGGGCCGCGAAAACCTTTCTCCGCAGCCTTGGCCGCGTTGAAGGCCGCGTTCTCGGCGGTCCACTCGCCGCCTTCGAAGATACCGTTCGCCATCGGATAGACCGGATTGCCCGTCCACACGGCATTGCGGATAAACCACGGCGAGGCCGCGACGGCGGCAATCACCAGGCTGATAAGAACGAAACGAACCGCCCGCCGGGATGCGGCGGATGATCTTACCGTGGACTTCTCGGCCAGGGGGTTTGTCCGGGTTCTTATCCTCCCGGCGAGCAGCATGAAGAAAAACAAAGATCCGGCCACGCCCACCATCAACGGCAGCATCGTCAGCTTCGTGCCGACGGCCCCGGCCGCCATCACGCCCATCAGCCACGGCGAGGGCGGACGCCGCCGCACCAGCGCCAGCAGGCCCAGGTAAACCACGGCCAGGAAATACGCGACCATCGCCATATCGACGAATGCCCAGCAGGCGAGAATCGACGCGCTTGGGATCGTTGCGAACGCCGCCGCGGCGATGCAGGCCAGATTGCGCGCGCGAATGTATCCGGCCTTATCTGCCCGCTGCCCTCGTCCGAGGCTGACTCGGACCAGAAGGAATGCGATCAATCCCGTGAGCGTTGCGCTGGATTCGAGAAATCCCAGATGCACGAGCCGCGCGGCTTCGGTCCCCTGCAGCGCCATCGCGATGGTGAAAAGCATCTCGATGAGAAACGGGAAGTTGGAATGCGCGTGATGAGGGAGGTAATGAATTCGGCCCGCCGCCAGATACTCTTGCGGCGCGGCGAGGTGGTATCGCAGCGCGTCGGATTCGATCGCGGGCGTCGCGGCGTAGGCCACGAGCAGCCCATAGAATCCTAATGCCAGAACGATAAACCATCCCGGCAATGCGACCTGCGCCTCACGCTCGGGATCTTCGGCGAGCGACGACATCTCCTTCGTGACGCGCCGCCAGCCACCGATGCCGAACGCCGCGGCGACCAATATCAGAGCGCCGAGCGCCACGGGATTGCACCCGCCGGCCAGGCCGATCAGCTGTGCCGTCGTGCCGAGGACGACCCAGCCCGTCAGGATGCCAAAGACCATCTGCTGCCACGGCGACGGCAGGTCATCGAGCGCCCCGAGTCGACTCAGAAGCCAGAGGCCCAGCCCGCCCGCGGCGAATATCATCACCAGCCAGGTGAAGATCGCCATTGCCGTGTGGACCGGGAAACTCCAGCCGGACCCGAAATGCTCGGGCACGGCGCGCAACGCGACCCCTATCTGCGGCGGCGCGCTGATGACAAATAGACCGACCAATCCGGAAGCCAGCAGCGCGGCAAGAAGGGCAGGAATTCGGCGGAGCGCGTTTTTCAAATTCGGATTCAGATCGGCGGGAAGTATGGGGATTGGCGTGCGGCGCGCCTCAGCTTAACCGAAGCCCGCAAGGCGTCGAGCGCAGGCGAACGCGCCGAGCAGGCACAATAGGCCAGGCAACGAGCGTCCTTCAAGCCACAGCGGCTGGAAGCCGAACATGCATAGCACAGGCCCGAGCCAGAATGCCGGCCACGCAAGTAGGAGCGCGGAGGTTTCCAGCCCCTCTGAGAGGGGAGAAAGATTAGCGTTGTCTGCGCTTGCCCCGCTGCCCTCCCAGCCGGGCCACAGCGCCGCGATTGTCAGCCATTGCACGCCCAACGCCAGAGCGAAAGCCAGGCCGCGCGGCCATAGCCATCGCCGCAGCGTCCGGTGATAACGCCGTGCCTCGGCGGTGGCCTGGATCAAAGTCAACACCGCGAGCAGGTGAAACCACGCCATCGAACTCCACGGCTGCGAGGCCGCCAGCGCAATCGCGCAGATCACCGCGACGCTGGCAAACTGAACTGCGGCGGCTTTACGGCGACTCGGGGAATCGGGCTTGGAGGGTTCCATTATATGGTGGCGGCGATATTGCTTCTTGATCTCGCCATCGCACCGCTTGCTCCGGCGCGTCGGCGTGCCATATAATATGCGGTTCGCGCGCGTCTGCAAGCAGTCCGGGGACTGAATTGGAGCACCCGGAGCGCAAAGTCAGGAAATTGAGATGATGAGTGTAGAGATCGCAAGGAGCCCAAAGAGAGCTGTAGTGGCTGAGCGGACGTCGGCCCCGGCTCCGGCCCCTGCTCCGACCGAGACCCGAGCCTTGCGCGTCGCCGTCGTGACGCTTGGGTGCGATAAGAACACCGTGGATAACGAGTACCTGGCCGGGATGCTCGAAGGCGCGGGCTGCGAGGTCGTCGCGGCAGAGGAAGTCATGTCTGCGGGCGGCGAGGGCGGAGCGGGCGGATCGGATTCCGTTGCGAACGGCGCGGATGCGCCAATAGATGGTGCAGTTGATATCGTCGACGCGGCCGTTGTCACGACCTGTGGGTTCATCGCCTCGGCGAAGGAGCAATCCATCGAGGCCATCGCCGATCTGGCCCGATCCAAGCGCGAGTCCGGATCGCCCCGCCGGCTTTACGTCGCCGGTTGCCTGGCCCAACGTCAGGGCGCCGAGCTGATGCAAAGCATCCCGGAGATCGACGGCCTGGTCGGCGTCGGCCAGTTCCGCGAGTTGACGCGGATGATTCTGGAGAGCGATGCGAATGACGAGCGCAAGGACGCGGCTTCGGACTCGGATTCGAGTGCTGTGCCCGCCGCCTCCGCCCCCAACGGCCGCACCATCAGCCTTGCGCCGCAGCCGACGGTTGATATTTACGAGCACTTGAAACGGCGGCCGCTCGGTCCGGCCGCCGCGCATGCTTTCTTGAAGGTCTCGGACGGCTACAATCACGGCTGCACGTTCTGCTCGATCCCCGCGATGAAAGGCAAACTGCGATCCGTGCGGCCCGAGATTCTGTTGGCCGAGGCGCGCGACCTGCTTGCGCGCGGCGTGAAGGAGATCAACCTCGTCGCGCAGGATCTCTCCGAATACGGGCGCGACCTGTGGCCCGGTGGCGTTGATGGATGCCGCGCGAAGCAATATCGCCTGCCCGATCTGATCACCGAGCTCTGCGCGCTGCCGGGCGATTTCTGGGTGCGATGCCTCTATTATTACCCCGGCAACGTGACGGACCGATTCCTCGAAGTCATCGCGAATGAAGACAAGGTCGTCCCGTATCTTGAGATGCCGCTCCAGCATCTTCACCCCGAAGTTCTGCGCTCGATGAAGCGCCCTTTCCACGAGGTCAAGACGTTCAATTCGATCGCCCGCATCAGGAAAGCCGTGCCCGGGATCGCCTTGCGCACGACGTTCATCGTCGGTTTCCCCGGCGAGACTCAGGCCCATTTCCAGTTCCTTCTCGATGGCGTGCGGCGGTTGAAACTGGACCGCATGGGCGCGTTCCAGTATTCGGTCGAAGACGGCACGCCCGCCGGTGCAATGCCGGATCAGGTTCACGAGAAAACCAAGGCCCAACGCTGGCGCATGCTGATGGATCGCCAGGCGCGGATCAGCGAGAAGGTCAACCGCAAACGCAAGGGCAGGACCGAACGCGTGCTGGTCGAACGATTTGATGAGGAGAGCGGATACTGGATCGCCCGCTCGGCGGCCGACGCTCCCGAAGTTGACGGCCGGGTGTATATTGAGGGCGGCCGAGACTCCGCAGCCCTCGCGCCGCGCGAATTCGCGACGGTGAAATTCGTCAAGGCGCTGCAGTATGATGTGATCGGTGAGCCGATGGCGGCGGATCCAGACCGGTCAGTCCGGTAGAGCCGGGAGTTCGCGATGACCGAATCCATATCGAGCTTGTTGCGAGAATTTCGCGAGGGCGATCCGGAGATTCAGTGGCAGGCCGTCCGCGCAATGCGTGAAATGGGTGATGAGGCCGAGCCCGCGATTCCCACTCTACTGGAAGCGATCCCCAACGTTGACGCCGAGTCGCGCGAACACCTGTGCGAGGCGCTATGCGACTTTGAAGGCTTTCCGCCCCGTACGATACCGGCTCTGGTTGACCTGCTCGCTTTGGATTTGCAAGAAGTCGATGACTTGGTGACGCACGCCCTCACCCTTCCACGCACCAATCGGCGCGAAACGGTGAAGGCACTGACAAATTCCCTCCGCGATGGTTCGCCTCATGCACGCGAACAATCCGCCTTTCTGCTTGGTGAACTCGATACGCGGTCGCGCGAAGCCCTGAACGCTCTCAGGGCGGCCGTCTGTGGAGATGACACCGCCGTCTCGTCGGCGGCACAGCAGGCCCTTGACCTCATTAGAACGCCGTCCGCCGTATCCAAATTCAATTGGCCACGCCTTTGTGAGGGCCGATTCGATCCGTCCACCGACCAGATAGCGTTCCTCGAACTCGATGTGGATGATGCTGCAAGGGCCTATGGTGACTGGACATCCACTTGGGGCCGAATCGGTCGAGCGGTTGAGTTGACATCGGTGGAGGACTTTGGAACCGAGCCATTTGTACTGGCGAGATTTGCTTTCAGGGCGCCTTTGATCGAAGCATTCGAGCACCTAGCCACAATCAGCGCGTTCGGCGAACGCTATGAGGAAAGTCAATTGAAGTTGTATCTGTTTATCCAGACGCAATCTGCGTGGACGGCCACGTTCGAGTATTTGGGTCCTCACTCTCAGACGCCGTGCGCCGATCTATCCGGATTCGTCCGCGTCCTCAGCGAGCGCGAGAGTGTGAGAGGACTCAAAATCGATTGCCATCCCGCTGGCCCGAAGCATGATGCCGCCGTGATCTTCGCGTTGTCGCTGGGCAAACAAGTCGAAAGGGTCGGGATCCCGGGACTGTTTGACATACCGGGCGACTTCGAGAACGCAGACCGGTCGCTCTGGCTCGCCAACGGCGGCTCGCGATACGAGTTCATTCATCACGGCCATGAACTCCCCTTCGAAGAGACTCAGAACTACACCGCGCGACGCGTAAGAGAACGCTTCACTCCCGATATGCTCGAGCGCTACTGTGCCGCATTGGGCATACACCCATGGGAAGAGACGTACTATGGGGAACGTTGCTGGATATTTGCGCGGCGCTTCGGTGCCTCCCGGCGGTAAATTGGAATCCGCGAAGTGAGGAAGAAGTGAAGAATCTGTCCGCATGACCAATAAATCACACATCCGCGACATCACGATCACCGGTGCGCATGAGCACAACCTCAAGCATATCGACGTGACGATCCCGCGCAATTCGCTCACGGTCGTCACTGGCCTCTCGGGGTCGGGCAAGTCATCGCTCGCGTTCGATACGCTCTACGCCGAGGGGCAGCGTCGTTACGTCGAGAGCCTCTCTTCATACGCGCGCCAGTTCCTCGATCAGATGAACAAGCCCAAGGTCGAGCACATCGAGGGCCTCTCGCCCGCGATCTCGATCGAGCAGAAAACGGTCTCCAAAAACCCGCGCTCGACCGTCGGCACCGTGACCGAGATCTACGATTATCTGCGCGTGCTTTACGCGAACATCGGGCTGCCCCACTGCGCGCACTGCGGCAAGGCGCTCCAGAAGCAATCCGTTCAGGACATCGTCGATACCGTCATGGGCTGGCCCGAGGGCACGAAGGTCATCATCTATGCGCCGGTCGTGCGCGGCCGCAAAGGCGAATACAAGCAGGAGTTTGAGCTGGCCCGGCGCGAGGGATACACGCGGGTCAAGGTCGATGGCGAGGTGCGAGAACTCGAAGACGAGATCAAGCTGAACAAGAAGCTCAAGCATGATATCTCGATTGTCGTCGCGCGTCTGATCGTCGCCGATAAAATTCGCACGCGCCTCACGGATTCAGTCGAGACCGCGCTGCGCAAGGCCGATGGGCTGGTCACGGTCGAGAGGATGGGCGGGGAAGAAGGCAAAAGTAAAAAGGTAAAAGGAAAAAGTAAGAAGGGGGAAGAAGAGGGGAAAAGTAAAAAGGTAAAAGGAAAAAGTAAGAAGGGAAAAGGGAAGGGGGCGGAGAATGGCGAGGGAGAGGGCGAAGATGAGGCCTCGGCCTCCTCGGCATCG
>JAJFLK010000254.1 GCA_021772735.1 Candidatus Sumerlaeota bacterium
TCGCTTCCGGCGCTTAATCTCAAACACGGCCGGATCAGCGAGGCTCTCGGCAAGTTCGTATCCGCTCATTGCATGGCCGACCCCGACGAAGAGTCCATCGTCGAGCGCATCGAGGAGATTCTCGAAACCGAATCCCAGATCGACCCCAGCCCCATCCTGCGCCTTTCGGCATATTTCCGGGCCCGCAGCGATTTCCCTAAAACGGTCTTCTTTCTCAATCACATACTCGATTTGGATCCCGATCATCGTGACGCCCTCTACGAGCTGAGCGATGTATTCAGTGACATCCTCGGCTCCGAGCCCAATAACCCGCCGCTTCGCCTGGAGATGGGAAGGGTCAAGCAGCGGCTCGGTCAACACAAGGACGCGATCGAGGAATTCAAATTGGCCCTGGACACTCCCGGCCAGGCCGACACGGTGAACCGCCTGCTGGCCAGGAGCTACGCCGAAACCGGCCAATCACGCGAGGCCCTGGCCCGGTTCCAGGATGTGAACCTTGCCGAGGAAGACCTCGATGCCGTGTATGAGCTTCATGCCAAACTGGTCGAAGCCGATGATTTCCGCCCGGCCATCATTGCGCTGGAGCTCATCATGCGAGTGAGAGCCGATTTTCGAGACGCCGCCGAGCGCCTGCGTGAGATCGAAGACCGCATTACGGGCAGCGGCACCGCCTCGGGCCTTGGCGTTGGAACCGGCCCTGTTCACCCGGGCGATGAAAAAATGAGAGAATTGGTCGGCGACATGGCCGTCGGTCGATACCGTCATGTGGAGAAGATTGGCAGCGGCGGAATGGGCGTCGTCTACAAGGTCGTCGATCTCAAGCATCAGAAGATCGTTGCGATGAAGGTCCTGCGCGATGCGTTGGGCGGAAATTCCAAGGCTCTGGATCGTTTCTTCCGCGAAGCTCGCATCGCCGCGTCCATTCACCACCGCAACATTGTCGAGATCTTCGACTTCAATATATCAAGCCTGGACGGCCAAAGTTACATCTGCATGGAACTCGTCGACGGCCCGTCGCTGCGCGAGCTCACGGATAAACACTACGAAAAAACCGTCTCGACCTCGATCGATTACATCACCGAGATGCTCTATTACACGACGCAGCTCTTCGATGCCCTGGAAGCAACACACGTCAAGGGCATCGTCCATCGCGATATCAAACCCGACAACGTTATGATCGATCAGGCGGGCACGGTAAAGATTACGGACTTCGGCATTGTTCACGTCGATGAAGCGACCTTCACGCCGACGGGCGCGATGCTCGGCACGCCGCGATATATGTCTCCGGAGCAAGTCACGGGCGGTCGCGTCGACGGACGCTCGGACATCTATTCCGTGGGCATTCTTCTCTTTGAACTTCTGACCGGCGCCCCGCCGTTCGTCACGGGCGATATTTCGTATCAGCAGGTCAACAAGAAGCCGGTCCACCCGAGGAAGATCAATCCGATCATTCCGCAGTCCTTGAGCGACTTCATCATCAAGAGCCTCGAAAAAGATCCCGACGCCCGATTCGGATCGGCCAAAGAAGCCAAGATCGCCCTGGCTGAAATCCTCGAGACCTTGGGCGGTTGCGCGATGTTCAACTCAAGAACCGTCGTCGGTGAAGTCCCGCACTCCGAGGATGGCAGTCCCGAATATGAACTGAACGAACCCAACGGCCTTAACGCGCCCGGTGCCGCAACCGGAGCTTCGAACGACTCCCCGCAATCAGGCAATGGAACAAGCAATGGCACAAACTCCTCGGCCGATTCGTGGGGTCTGGTGGATTCGGTCGATTCGAGTTCGGCCGGCGAAGGCCCCTCGGACTCCGCCGAGCAAAACGAACGGCCGACTGCGCACGATTTCACGCCGACAGGCACCCAGGTCCTGCCGGCTCCGGATCCGCCGGCCTCGCCCGAGTTATCGGCTGACCTCGACCTTGATTTGGAACCGCGCGTGCCAGCCCAGGATAGTCTCCCCGACTCATCTGAGCCTTCGTCCATCGTTCAATTGGACCACCGAAGGCCGATCTGTGAAGATCCTGAGGACTCCGCCGAATCTTCCTCTAACCTCGACTTTGATTTTGACCTTCCCGCAAGCTAAGAACCCGACCTCTCTCCCCTCAGGGATCGCGGCTTGACAAAGCACCGGCCCGGCGTGCAGGATGCTTGTTTGGATTGTGGGTTCGGGGAGCGCACCGACGATTCCGAAAGCTATATTTTTGTCCGCGCCGGGGCCGAATGCGGTCCTAGGCGGGTTCACTCCGAAGAGGGATGGTCATGAAGAGAACCTATCAACCAAGCAAGCGTAAAAGGTTGAATACACACGGCTTCCGCGCACGGATGGCGACCAAAAGCGGCCGCAAGATCTTGGCTCGACGCAGGGCAAAGGGCCGCGCCCGGCTGGCCGTCGGGACCGCGCGCTAAATCCGTAGCTCGCCGCTGCGATGAAGCCCCCTATGCCTAAGCAAGGGCCGTCTGCCGCGGCGATGCCGACGAATGACCGCCGACGCGAAATTGACCGATGCGCACCGGGCCCAAGCAGAACGAATCCCAGAAGCAATCGGACTCGGCCGGCCCTGCACCGGAGAGTCCGCATCGATTCAAGTTTGGACCCCGGCATCGCATCCTCCGAAGGGCCGATTTCCAGCTCACCTACGGCGAAGGACGGCGGGCTCACGGCAGATTCGTCGCGGTTTTTTGTCGCCGCAGGGCAAGGGATGAACCCGGCGGCGAATTTTGGCGTCTGGGGATTACGGCGACCCGCAAGAGCGGCAACGCCGTCAGGCGTAATCGTCAGCGCAGACTCGTCCGGGAATACTTCCGGCTCAACCAGCACTGGCTACCAGGCGGCTGCGATTTCGTGGTCAATACGCGTTCGGGCCTGAGCACAGCCTCACTCGCCGAGCTGGCCAAAGACCTTGACCGCGTGATGCAAAGATTCGGCTTTCGCCCGCCCGCCGGACCGAACGCCGAAAGCAAAACCCCGGCCGAGATCGAAGCGCCCAGCGAGGGGCCGGACAAGGGGCAAAAGGCGAGGAAGGCGCAGTAAGAGGCAATCACGCTTGGCTTCGAGCAACATCGAAAATCGACCGCCCTTTCGCCCCGTGACGTGGGCCCTCCAGCTTCCGCTCCGATTGTGGCATCGGATCATCGCGCCAATGCTGCCGCCCATGTGCCGCTTCCATCCCAGTTGCTCGGTCTACGCGGTCGAGGCGCTTGAGAAGCATCGCACCGATAAAGCC
>JAJFLK010000255.1 GCA_021772735.1 Candidatus Sumerlaeota bacterium
TCTGCACTGTGGTTTGCGTTGCCATGCCCGATCCTCTCTGATTACGCCGCTACTCTGGAACGACTTTTGAAGTAGCCTTCAATGTGCCCATCATTAATGTCCAGGGTCCCGGGGAACTTCGTCCGACCAAGCTATCAGAACACCCGGGGGGATACACGCGTTTTTGGTCCGGACCGGGTCCGGTCCGGCTGCCGAGCCCGAAACCCTTACGGTTCGCCTTGCGAGCGCGAGCCTGCCAAGGTTCAATAGCAGGTCAAGGCATCGGGCGCACAATCGTTAACCCCAAAGCCAGCGGCCTCATCACAGAAGGTTCAACCATTGGAAGAAGACTCCCCCGATTTCTTCGGCCACGCGTTTCAGGTCAAGGCCAAGGAACGCCTGCTGCGCGATCCCCTTCACGGCCTGATCGCTATCGATGAATCCACAGCGCACGGCAAACTGCTCGTCCGCCTGATCGATACGGCCGAAGTCCAGCGCCTGCGCCGCATCCGCCAGCTCGGCCTGGCTCATTACGCATATCAGGGCGCCGAGCACAGCCGGTTCGCGCATTCGATCGGCGCGTTCCACCTGACGCGTCGGATCGTCGCGCAGCTCGAGCGAATGTATGCGATCGATTCCGAACTGGCCTTCTTCGCATCGACCGCCGCGCTGCTGCACGACATCGGCCACGGCCCGTTCAGCCACGTCTCCGAACATATCCTCGGCCTGCATCACGAGGAGTGGACCTGCCGCATCCTGCACGACCCCGCGACCGAAGTGAACGCCGTGCTCATGGATTACGACCGCGCGCTGCCTTCGGTTGTCGAATCGATGCTCAAGGGCATGGCCCGCCCCGGATACCTGTGCTCGCTGGTGAACAGCCAGCTCGACGCCGACCGCCTCGATTATCTCCTGCGCGACAGCCTCATGACCGGCGTCAAGTACGGCGTCTTCGATCTTGACCGGTTGATCCATATGCTTCGCATCGCCCCGGAGGGCGACAAGATCATCGTGGCGCACGGCGGGCTGGGGCCGGTCGAGAAGTACATCCAGTCGCGCCACCACATGTATCGCCAGGTTTACCTGCACAAGACCGTCGCCGCGGCCGAAGCGATGCTGATGGCGCTGCTGCGGCGCGCGGCCCGCCTGATCGACAAGGACGCGAAGTTTGATCCCGAGATGGACGCCATCGTACGCAAAGCCTTCAGCGCGCCCGACTCGCTGACAACGACAGAATACCTTCATCTGGACGACACGGAGATTCTCGGCCTTATCAAGAGATGGGCCGGCGGAACCGACTGCGATCCGGTGCTGAAAGACATTTCGGCGCGCATGCTGGGGCGTCGTCTTTTCAAAACGATCGAAGTCGACCCCAGCGGCAAGGGCTTCGAAGACCGCTTTGAGACGGCCCGGGGAATCATCAAGGGCGCCGGGCTCGATCCGGAATCGTATCTGCTGCGCATCGAATCATCCGATACCCCATACCGTCCCTATGAGCCGAGCTCGAAGAAGATCTCCAGCCAGATCATGGTCGAACTTTCTGACGGTCGTATCGCCGACGTCGCCGACGTGAGTCCGACCATCGCGGCATTCACCGGCGCGGGATACACGCTGACACGTCTGGCCTTCCCGGCCGAACACGAGGGCCATCCGATCCGCGAGCCGCTTGCCGAATTATTCGCCGGCGACGTGCCGGCTCTCACCAAGTGATCGAGCCTCTCGCCTCGCCCGGGCCACGTTATTATCCGGCGCTGGACGGCCTGCGGGGGCTGGCCGTCATCCTCATCGTTCTGTTTCACGGCTTCGTCTTCGCGCCGGAGACGCTCGCCGAAAAGTCACTCCACACTGTCACGCGCGCAGGATGGATCGGCGTCGATCTTTTCTTCGTCCTCTCGGGATTTCTCATCACGGGCATCCTGCTCGAATCGCGCGGAGCGCGACGTTATTTCCGCAACTTCTACGCGCGGCGCGTGCTGAGAATCTTCCCGCTCTATTACCTCGTTCTGATCGTTTTCTTTTTCGTTTTCGTCCCGCTCGAAGGCAATTACGAAACTTTTCACGGCTGGGGTCTGCTCCAGATTGCGGAAATTCAACGCTGGTTCTGGACTTTCGGCTTCAACCTTCACGTCGCGTTCCAGGGTTTCCCGCGCGCAACACACTTGAACCATTTTTGGTCCCTCGCGGTTGAAGAGCAATTCTACGCCGTCTGGCCGTTGGCGGTGATGTTCCTGAAGCGCGATCGCCTGCGAGTGATGTGCGTGGGGATGTTGGCCGGTTCGTTCACGCTTCGGATTTTGCTCACGCTCCCCGGCGGTGGACACGAGCAGATCATGGCCTCGACGGCCACGCGACTAGACGGCCTCGTGATGGGCGCGCTCCTGGCGATGGCCGCTGCGGAATCGGGCGGGATGGAACGCCTGGTCGCCCCGGCTCGCCGTGTGCTTACGGCCTCGGGCGCGGGCTTGATCGCCATCACAATACTTGCCGGCGGTTTTTCGGCTGGGGAATCAAATCTCGTCCTGATGCTTGGGCTTCCGTTGCTGTGCGTCTTTTTTACCGCGCTGGTCTGCCTGTGCGCCGCGCCTGCCGCCGGCGGGGGCGGCTTCTTGCAACGCGTCTTCGCGCATCCGGTCCTGCGCTCGATCGGGAAATACAGTTACGCGATCTATATCCTGCACATGGCCATCATCTTCGGCCTGCTCCGATACGGAGTCACTCCGGCCAGGCTAGGAACTGGACTGGGAGGCCAGCTCGCCGGGCAGCTTGTCTTTTATTCGTTGGCGGGCGCCGGATCTTATTTGGCCGGGTTGCTCAGTTGGAATCTCTACGAGCGGCACTTCGGTCGCCTCAAGCGATTCTTCCCTCGCCCCGCGCGGATACAACCGGGCGGAGCGGATGCTGAACCCCGCGCCGCAACTAATTCGAAAAAAGCCCCTTGAGCTTGCGTTGAATTTTCTCACCAATCGAGCGCGCAGGAGCGGCCGTCAGCGCGTCACGCTTGCGATAATTTCTGAGCCAAAACCGCGCCATGGAATTGCCCGGCGCAAGCATCCCCGATGTGCCCGGACGCGACGCGGGCGCGGGCAGGTCGCGCGCCGGCTCGGGGGCGGCCAGCCATTGGATCAGCGGTTCGGTGACACTCTGGAGGTTGTATTTGCTTTCGACGTAATCGCGCGTCGCTTTGGCCACGGCCCGCGCCGAAGTTCGCTCCGCGCCGATCGCGAGGATGTGCTCGCCAAGAGTCCCCCACTCGCCGAAACCAAAATCATAAATTAGATTGCGCTCCGCAAGGTCTTCGGTGATCTCAGAGAGGCAAGTCGTCAGGATCGGTATTCCCGCAGCCGCCCATTCCAGGATCCGCGTTCGCGTGCCGACCAGC
>JAJFLK010000256.1 GCA_021772735.1 Candidatus Sumerlaeota bacterium
ATCGAAGAGCTCAAGCAGCTCTACGGTCAGCTGTTTCTTTTCCTAGAAGCGACCCTCTCCGAGCAGCAGAGCCCCCAGGGGAGGTTCGAGCGGAGCGAGGCCCTCGCCGCGCCGATCGACGACCTGTGCGCGACGATCGACAGGCAATTCGGCTCGCTGCGAGACGACCTCCTGGCCGAGGAGGACTGGCGCACGCGATGCGAACCCAAAGTCCTCGAGGAGACCGAAGACTTCTTCGCCATGATCCAGCGCGGATTGGAAGCCGCCTCGGGCCACGTCCAGGACGAAGTCTCACGCCTAACGCACGATCGTGACGCCGTCAAGGGTCGCCTCCACGAACTCCAGTCCAAGAAGACCACGCACTCCGCATACAAACGGCCGGACAATCCGGTCAGCACGCTGCTCGACTCCGAGGCGTAGCGCTCCCCCATCGCGCGGATTCTCGCCGGCGGCTGCAAAACGAATTCCCTTTTGAATCGTTCCGTCCGGTCTCGGGCGGCAGTTTTCTTCCCGGCTCCGGGTTTCTTACTGGACTTGCTCATCCACGATTCGTTAATCATCAGTCCGAGCATCGCCGTGCGATTCACGCCCTCCGCGCGAGCAAGACCCCCGCGCGAGCAAGACCCGAGATCGAATATGGCTCTCACCTATCGTCAGCTCCTCTCCGAATACGAGCAGTTCATCCGCGTCGAGAAGAACCTCGCCATCAAGACGCGCGAAGCCTACCTCTACGATCTCGGCCGTTTCGAGACCTGGGTGATCGAGCAGCATGCGCGCATGCCCGCGGCCGGCAAGATAACGACGCCGATGATCCGCGAGTATCTCAATCATGTGCAGCTCGACCTCGGGTACAAGAGCTCGACGATGGCGCGAACGATTGCCTCGCTGCGCAAATTTTTCGAGTTCTGCGTCATGCGCGAAGAAATCGAAAAGAGCCCGGCGGCCATCATTCACAACCCGAAGCAGCCAAAAAAATTGCCCGTCTATCTCGTCAAAGAAGAGCTCGTCCGCCTCTTGAAGGCTCCGGACCTCGAAGCGCCGATGGGCTTGCGCGACCGCGCAATCTTGACGATGCTCGCCTTCACCGGGTGCCGCCTCAGCGAGATCGTCGGGCTCAACCAGCGCGACCTGATGACGCAGCCGCAATCGGTTCGCGTGATGGGCAAGGGCGCCAAAGAGCGTATGATCCCAATGAATGAACTCGTCTTCGAGGCGATCAACGCCTACCTGGCCGAGCCTCGCGATTCTCACAGCGACGCGCTTTTCCTGAATCGCTTTGGCCGGCGCCTTTCGGGCCGCTCGGTCGAAAATATTGTCCGCAAACACGCCCTGAGCGCCGGGGTATTTAAAGATCGCCTCAGCCCGCACAAGCTGCGGCACACGTTCGCGACGCTCCTGCACGCCAACGAGGTCGACATTCTCGAGATCCAGGCGCTGCTCGGTCACGCGTCGATTACGTCAACTCAGATTTACACCCACACCTCGTCTTCGCGCCTGCGCGCCGCCGTCGATAAACTCGATACTCTTTGAGCGGGGCAGCATGGGCCGGCAGCGGCGGTCCGGGATTGCCGCTGGACACCCGCGCGTCCGGCCCGATACGATGAGCGGTCTTTGTCCGGGCGGCGGATGTGCGCGCAAGCGGCCGGCCGGCGCCAAATTTTTTTGTCTCTCCACTGACTGAAACTCATGAGCAAACCCAGAATCGAATCCCCAGAAACTTCCAATTCATCCGGAAATCTGAAGGAGCGTGTTGCGGCCCTCCTCACGCAGGCCACAAAGCGGTATCTCGATTCGCGCGGAGCACCGCCCGATACGGCATTCGAAATTCATCTCGATCTTCCGCGCAACACCGATCACGGCGATTGGGCCGCGAACGTCGCATTGCGGCTGGCCAAGCCGCTCAAGACCAAGCCCATCGAGATCGCCCAGGGCATCTGCAACCAGGTCGAGGCGAACGACCTCATCGAAACGCCCGAGGCTGCCGCGCCGGGTTTCATCAACATCCGCCTCGCGGCTTCGGCCGGCGGAGAGACCATCGAATCCATCCTGACCGGAGCCGAAGCCTGGGGCCGGAGCGACACCTTCACCGGACAGCGAGCGCTCATCGAGTTCGTCAGCGCAAACCCGACCGGGCCGCTCCACATCGGCCACGGTCGCAACGCCATCGTCGGCGATTGCATCGCGCGCATCTATGCGGCCGCCGGGTATGAGGTCGAGCGCGAGTATTACTTCAACGACGCCGGGGTTCAGATGCGCAATCTCGGCCTCTCGCTGCGGGCGCGTTACCTCGAAGCCTGCGGCCGCGAGGTCGAATTCCCCGAGGGCGGATACCCCGGCGATTACATCATCACGATCGCGGAGAAGCTCAAAGGCGAAATCGGCGAGGTAAAGGTATCCGAGGCCGATGAAGCGCTAGAAGCTGATCTCCAATACTTCAACGATTATGCGGCCGGGATAAACACGGGTGAGATCCGCGCCGGTCTCGACGCGCTCGGCATCGCGTTCGATCACTACTTTTCCGAATCCTCTCTGCACGACAGCGGCAAAGTCGAGCGCGTGCTCGATCGCCTGGCCAATGCCGGAGCGACGTACGAAGAGGACGGAGCGCTCTGGCTGCGGACGACCGATCACGGCGATGAGAAGGACCGAGTCCTGCGCAAGAGTGATGGAAACACGACCTACCTGACGCCCGATATCGCGTATCACGAGGATAAATTCGCTCGCGGCTACGACCGGCTGGTCAACGTTTTGGGCGCCGATCACCACAGTTACGTTGTCCGATTGAAAGCGGCGGTCCGCGCTCTGGAGCATGACGCGGAGAAGCTGCACTTCGTTTTGATCCAGATGGTACGCGTCAGCGAAGGCGGCGAGGAGCAGCGCCTAGGCAAGCGAAAAGGCGGATACACAACGCTCGGCGAATTGATCGAAGAACTCGGCGCCGATATCGTCCGGTTTTTTTATCTCACTCGCTCGCCCGGGAGCCAGATGGTATTCGATCTCGATCTCGCGCGCGCCCGCACCATGGACAACCCGTATTGGTATATTCAATACGCCCACGCGCGTTGCTGCAGTCTGCTCGCCAAAGCCGAGGCGACCAGATCGGCCTGGCGCGAGACGACCGCCGTGGATGCGACTCTGCTGGGCGCGCCCGAAGAGAAGGCCGTCATCTTCGCGCTCGGCCGCCTGCCGGGCGTCGTTGTCGATTGCGCCCAGGCGGATGACCCGCTCGGGCTGGTCAGTTATCTGCGCGAGCTGGCGACAACGTTTCACTCATACTTCTCGGCGGGCAATCGCGACGCCACGCTGCGAATCATCCGCGAGGGCGAAGGCGAACTCACGCAGGCGCGCCTGACGCTCATCATTGCACTGCGCCAGACCATCGCCAATGGACTGCGTATCCTCGGCCTGACTCCCATCGACCGGCTCGAATCAAGAAGCGCCGAGACTGACACAACCGATGGAAACGATTGATGCCGTCCGCGACCGAGTGCTGGCCTGCAGCCGGTGCGCGCGGCTGAACGATTGGCGCGCCGAATCTTCAGCCAATCCGCCCAGGCGATTCCGAGGCGAGCCTTATCACGGGCTGCCTGTCCCCGGATTCGGCGATGCGAAGGCCGGGACTCTGATCGTTGGACTGGCGCCCGCGGCGCACGGAGCGAATCGGACCGGGCGTATGTTCACCGGAGACCGCTCCGGCGATTGGCTCTACGGCGCGCTGCACCGCGCGGGGCTCGCGAATCAGCCCCAAAGCACGGCGCTCGATGACGGCCTGACGATGAAAGATGTATACATCACGGCTGCGTGCCGATGCGCGCCGCCGGCGAACAAGCCCACGACCGAAGAGTTTGATAATTGCAGCGACTACCTCGACGCCGAGCTGGAGATTCTCTGGCCCGGCCTGCGCGTCATCGTCGTGCTCGGCGCGCTGGCCTATAAGAGCACGCTCGGCGCGCTCGGCCGGCGGGGCTTAAAGCTCCCTCGACCTCGGACAAAATTCGGACATGGCCACGAGATCGACCTTGGGGCCGATACCCCCAGGCTCCTCATGAGCTTTCATCCCTCGCAGCAAAACACGTTCACGGGAAGATTGACCGAACCCATGTTCGACGCGATCTGGAGCCGCGCGCTTGAAATCGAAGCGCTCAACACTCCGAATCGATAAACGCCCGGACGCGATCCAGCAGCGCTTCGGAGGGCTGCCAAATGGAGCGAATGGGGCGCGGCGTCTCGGAGTCGCCAGGCCAGGCCGCGACGGCATCGCGAATGTAATCGAGAATAAGATCGCCGCCGAGATCGCCTATATGAGCCGTAATGCGCCCATCTCCCGCAGCCGATTCCGGCGCGACGCTGGAACTTGATTCCTCCGCACTCGATTCCTCGTCGCGTAGATCGCCAACCGTGACAACCGGGATGGACGCCGACATTGCTTCGGCGGCGACGTTGCATGAATCCGTGCAGACCGCCACTGTGCGATTCATCAGCAGGGCATACTCGGCGTAAGGCATCGGCGCCGCGCCCAGAAAATTTTCGGGGCGGTCCTTCATCGCGCACAAGGGGCCTTCGAGCCGGGCATCCAGAGACCGCAGAATCACGACGTCGGCGTCGGGAACGGCGCGAGC
>JAJFLK010000257.1 GCA_021772735.1 Candidatus Sumerlaeota bacterium
CGTCACCGACGGGCGGCTTTACATCGTCCATATGTCGACCGGCGAGGGCTCGGACATCATCAAGGACGCACAGGCTCAGGGCATTCCGGTTTTCGCCGAGACCTGCGCGCAGTATCTGTGCCTCGACGATCGGCTTTTCGGCCGCAAGGACGGCCATCTCTACGCCTGCTGCCCGCAGATCAAGAAGCCCGAGGATATCGAACGGCTCTGGGAAGGCGTCGCAGGCGGCGAGGTTTCGGTCATCTCGACCGATACCTGCACCTTCCGGCGCAAGCAGAAGGCGATGTGGAAAGGCGATTGGACCAAGATTCCGATGGGCATGCCGGGCCTGGAGACGCTCCTGCCGATCACCTACACCAAAGGCGTGCTCGGCAAACGCATCTCAATCGAGACCATGTGCGATAAACTCTCGACTAACCCGGCCAAGCTGATGGGCCTTTATCCGCGCAAGGGCGCGATTCAGGTCGGCGCGGATGCAGACATCGCGATCATCCATCCGAAGAATAAGACCAAGGTCGATTGGCGAAAGATGGAAACCAACGCCGACTGGAGTCCGTATCAGGGCTGGGATCTGGCGGGCTTCTCGCGGACGACGATTTCGCGAGGCGATGTCATCGTCGACGATTACAAGGTCGTCGGTAAAGCCGGGCGTGGCCAGTGGCTGCCGCGCAAGGCCACGTCAATGATGACGGTCTGAGTAGGCGGCGGGGGAAACGAGGACACAGGGGCGGGAGGCTCACTCCCTGGTCCCTCACGGAGGATAATTAATCATGGCTGATATCAGTGTAAACGTCGACGGGCTGGCAATGCCCAACCCGTTCGTGATCGGCTCGGGCCCTCCCGGGACGAACGAAAAAATGATCTGCAAGGCCTTCGAGGCCGGGTGGGGCGGCGTGATCTGCAAGACCCTGAGCCTCGAAGCGGACAAGGTCATCAACGTCGCGCCCCGCTACGGCAAGCTCAAAAGCCGAACCAGCAATGAGGTCATCGGCTTTGAGAACATCGAGCTTATCTCGGATCGGCCCATCGACATCTGGGAAAAAGAGCTGCGCGCCTGCAAGGACAAGCATCCCGAAGGCATCCTCATCGCATCGATCATGGAAGAGTGCGAGGAGTGGCGCTGGAAGGAACTGACCGAACGCTGCGAGGCGGCTGGGGCCGATGCCTTCGAGTTGAACCTCTCATGCCCGCATGGCCTTCCGGAACGCAAGATGGGCGCGGCGATGGGCCAGGATTGCGAGATCGTCGAGCAGGTCACCGGCTGGGTACGCAAGGCAACCAAGAAACCCATCTGGTCCAAGATGACGCCGAACATCACGCACATCAGCGAGCCCGCGGCTGCAGCGATGAAAGGCGGCGCGAACGGCATCTCGGCAATCAACACGATCCTCTCGGTCATCGGAGTCGATCTGGAGACTCTCCGGCCGATGCCAACGGTCGAGGGCCATTCGGTCCCGGGTGGATATTCGGCCCAGGCGGTTCGGCCGATCGCTTTGCGCATGGTCATGGAAATCGCGCGCGACGTGCCCAATGCAAGCATCTCGGGAATCGGCGGAGTCGAGTGCGCGGCCGATGCGATTCAGTTCATCCTGATGGGCTCGCACACGGTCCAGGTCTGCACGGGCGCAATGCTCCAGGGCTTCGGCATGGTGACCGAGATGTGCGAAGGGCTCTCGGCCTTCATGGACAAGCACGGCTTCGCGTCGGTCGACGATTTCCGAGGCAGCGCGGTTCAGTATTTCACGACGCACGCGGACCTCGTCCAAAGGCAAAAAGCGGCAAAGGTCGCCCGCGCCGGACAGCGCTCGCGCGACAACGAGTGGCAGGGCGATAAGATCACGGCGCAGACCGACGCCTTGACCGCACAATCCGGCGACGGCAAAGCCTCCTAGGGCGAACCCGTCGATCAAATCAGGGCGATTCGGCGCGCACAATCAAATATCAACCCGGCTCCCGAGGCAGCTCGTCATGCTCCCTCGGCAGGCCCGAAGAAAAGGCAGGAGAAAATCATGGCAAGCAGCACGATAGCCATCGAAAAGACCGTTCCCAATATCATCTGCGGCGTCGAAGTCATCAGCGATTCGGCACGGCGCCTCGCGGTGACTTCACCGACGACGGGCGAGACCCTGGCCGAGGTTCCCATGTCCACGGCGGCCGAACTTGACCAGGCCGTTGCGGCGGCGGCCAAGGCTCAAGTTGGCTGGGGCGCGACACCGCTCAAAGACCGCGTGCAGGTACTCTTCAAGATGAAGACTCTGCTCGAAGCAAACGTCGACCGTCTGGCCGAGCTCGTCACGGCGGAGAACGGCAAGACCATCCCCGAATCTATGGGGTCGATCCTCCGCGCGATCGAGTGCGTGGAATTCGCATGCAGCCTGCCGCAGATCGCTTCGGGCAGCGTGCTCGAGGTCAGCCGGGGCGTCGAGTGCAAGGAGCACAAATACCCGCTTGGCGTCGTCGCGGGCATCACGCCGTTTAATTTCCCGCTCATGGTGCCGCTCTGGATGGTCCCGACGGCGATCGGCATGGGCAACGCCTTCGTGCTCAAGCCGTCGGAGCAGACTCCGCTCTCTGCGATTGAACTGGCCAAGATCATGAAAGAGGCCGGCCTGCCCGATGGCGTGTTCTCCGTCGTCAACGGCGACAGGGAGATCGTCGAGGCGATCTGCGATCACCCGACCATCCGCGCCGTTGCATTCGTGGGCTCTACCAAAGTCGCCAAGCTCGTCTACGGGCGAGGCACGGCTTCGGGCAAACGAGTCCGCGCGCTGGGCGGGGCGAAGAACCACTTGATCGTCGTCCCCGACGCCGACCCCGAGATGACGGCGAGCAATGTCGTCGCTTCGGCTACCGGCTGTGCCGGTCAACGCTGCATGGCGGCGAGCGTGCTTCTGGCCGTCGGCGATGTGGATCACATTCTCGACCTTGTCCGCGAGAAAATGGCCGCGCTCGTGCCGGGCCGCGATATCGGCGGCGTCATCAGCCAGGCCGCCGTTGAGAGAATCTCCGGATACGTCGCCCGCACAGCGGAGAACGGCGGCAAGGTCATCCTGGACGGGCGCGAAGCCGCGTGCGAAGGCCCCGAGGGCGGATACTACGTCGGCGCGAGCATCATGGAAGTGAACGGTCCGGATCACGAAGCGGCGTGCGAAGAGATCTTCGGCCCCACGCTGACGATCCTGCGCGTCAAGACTCTGGACGAGGCGCTCGACATCGAGAACGCAAATCCCTACGGCAATGCCTCGGCGATTTACACCAGCTCCGGCTTGGTCGCGCAGACATTCTCCCGACGCGCCAGCGCGGGAATGCTCGGCGTGAACATCGGCGTGCCGGTGCCGCGCGAGCCCTTCCCGTTCGGCGGGTGGAACGATAGCTCGTTCGGCAGCGGAGACCTGACCGGCCCGCCCGCGATCGAATTCTGGTCCAAGACCAAGAAGATCACGACCAAATGGACGGCCGGCGCCAGCTCGAACTGGATGAGCTGATGAGCTGGTTTATCGAGGAGATGCTTGAGCCCCTGTGGTGCTGGTTCGGCGAGACGCTGTGGGGAGTAGCGACTGAGAGATCGGTTGCGTTGTGGGAAAGGCTGCTCGCAATTGCCATCGTATTGGCCTTCGGGCTCGGTGTGATCTTCGCGTTCGGCTGGATTACGCGGTAAAGTTGATTCCCGGGCGGGTTTTGTGATACGATACGGAGCTTGCCCTCCGGGGCGACGGACTCCAAGAGGGGGCATTCTGGACCGATTTCTTGTTCCCGGCCTCCGCGATCGCCCAGACCTGGGAAACCCCGGGGGCGGCTCACGGACGGGTCAGATTTGAGCCACGGAAACAAGAAGACTGAACATCAAACGAAGACAAGAGAACGAGGAAGGATACGAGAAATGACTGATTCCGCGGCCGTCCGCGAGCTGGCCGGAAAATACGAGAAGGATATGATCGAATTTCTGCGCGAGCTGATTCGAATCCCTTCAGAGAGTTCCGGCGAAGGCCCCGTCATCGAGCGGATCAAGGCCGAACTCGAAAAAATGGACGCCTATGACGAGATTCGAATCGACAAAATGGGCAACCTCCTGGCGCGATATGGCAACGGCCCGCGCTTGATAGCCATCGACGCACACGTCGATACCGTCGGCATAGGCGACCCGGCCGAGTGGGCGCACGATCCTTATGAAGGCAAGGTCGAAGACGGCTTTATCTATGGCCGGGGGGCGGGCGATCAGGAAGGCGCCGTCCCGTCGATGGTTTACGCCGGGCGGATCATGAAA
>JAJFLK010000258.1 GCA_021772735.1 Candidatus Sumerlaeota bacterium
TCATTGTAATTCAGCGGCGGTATGGATATCCACGAAACGTTTTGGGTGCCTGGCTCGGAATCCATTTACATCCGCGTGAGATTGGCCCCTGCCGGTGTAAATCGGCTTACAGACACCCCGGACGGAGGCGGGTAGAATCCGGAGTCTTTTGCGAGGATTTCTGCGAGGTTTGGGCGCGATGGCTTTTCGATTTTCCAAACCCTTTCGAGTGGTCGTGTTCTGTGCGGCGATGGCCGGTCTGACCATCATCGCGGTCGAGCAATGGCAGCAGATCATGGCCGTGGGATCCTACATATGGACCGGGATCGTGCCGCCGACGAAGCGAGCCATTCTCGAGGAGGGCGGCAAGACGCTGGTTTGGGCGAATGGCGAGGTCTTTGAAGAATACGAATGGTTCGACATGACGAACTCCCGGATCGACCCTCATACTCTCCAATACGGATTGGGCAAGGACGCGATCCGGTCCATCGAGCATCCGATTTTCGTCAAAGTTGATGATCCGAGAGTGGCCTCTTCCCGAATTGACGATGAAATGAGCGTGATCGGATACGCCGAGGCGGGACTTGCGCGGGCATACCCGGTCCCCATTATGGGTCGCCATGAGATCGTAAACGATGAATTCCACGGCAGACCGGTAACGGTCGGCTGGTGACCACTGGACGAATTGTCCGTAGTTTACGGGCGAGAAATTGACGGCAAGGCGGTCCAGTTCGGCACAACCGGATACACGAAGAATCATGTGTTCGTCCTATACGACCGGACGACCGAATCGGTGTGGTATCCCATGACACGCTCGAGCATGGACGCTGTCTCAGGGCCGTGGCGGGGGCGAAAGATCCCGTTTATCGCCAAGCCCAAACCGATGCCTCTGCGCGAGTGGAAGCGTCTGCATCCGGAGACGACCGTCATGCTGCCGGTGGCCTGGGTGATGGATGGCATCGATCGGTGGACAGGGTTTGGAGCGCTCGGGCTCGTATGAGACGGCCCCGTGAGGCGAACCGAGCCGGCCGCCAGGGCAGGACGCAGAGAAGGGCGGGGCGAGGTCATCGAAATCAAAGGATGATGAGCATAATGTTTTCAGTGGCAAGGCCGGAGCGGGTCCATTAACATGCCGGTCCAATTAGCCATCAATCGTTAGATTCGGTGGGGGCAACGAGAAAAGAGGAGGATGAAATCATGGCATCACCTGAGGTACAGGAACTGATCACGAACATGCCCGGTAGCTTTCAGGCCGAGGCGGCAGGGGACATGGAAGCCGTCTTGCAGTGGAAGCTGAGCGGCGACAAGGGCGGCGATTTCCACGCCGTCATCTCCGGCGGAGCATGCACGGCGGCAGAAGGCGTTCACGACGCGCCGACGACGACGTTCACCGCCGAGGCCACTGACTGGCTCGACCTGGTCGAAGGCAAAGCGGACGGCATGAGCCTTTTCATGCAGGGCAAGCTCTCGGTCGAAGGCGACATGGGCATTGCGATGAAGCTTCAGACGCTTTTCGTGCGCCAGGCCTAAGGCCACGGGCCTCCGGGGCATGGGCCTCCGGATCGCAGTTTCGAAATTCAGAGCGGGGCTGCCAGGATCTCAGCCAGCCGGTGAGGGTGTGACCTCTCGCGGGCGGGCTGGGCCCTCCGGTGGCCCCATCTGTTTTTTTGCCCCCGGCCCGATACGACCGGTGGAGTTGTCATCCCCGTTTCGAGCACAATGATCCCCGATGAATTCTCTGCAAGTCAGATCAAGGCCTTCGGCACGGTCGATCGCGACGCGAGCGATTTTCGCGGCGTGCCTCGTCTTCCTGATGCGGCCCCTGTGGATGCCGATCATACAGATCGGGCGCGGACCGCAGAGTGAGGAGCATGCGAAAGGAATTGCGAGCGGCGCGCCATCATTAGTTTTCGACATGCAGGCGCGGCTGCTCGTCGGGCTGAACGAGATCGCAGGATCTTCTCGCATGATCAGCCGCACGCTTGAGAGCCAGCTCAAGGCCGCCGAAGAGCAGGATACCTCTGAGCTCGCGCCGTATCGCAATCTGGTCCTCTATCACCACCTTGGACTGGCCGATGCCGAGGCCGCTCAGATCGAGAGCCTGCGCACTTCGGGAAGTTCCTCGGACTCAACCGAGATGATGCACGCCCGGCTCATGGATCTCTATGACGCGGGCGAGGCGCTGGATGAAGAATCCATCATGGAGTTGCGCGCGGGCCTCGGTTACTACGGCAAGCTGGCGAGCCTCCACAACATGCAAGCCGGTGAAGCTGCCGGCGCGGATGAAGCTGAAAAAGTTGCTCTGGAGATCGCGAGCAGGGCGTATCGCACCGCCGTCGTTTTTATGGCTGCCGCGATGGCTTTCATTCTGGCCAGCATCGTGGGTTTTTTCATCCTGCTGATGTTCGGCCTCTCGGTGCGTTCGGGATCGATTCGATCGGCTCTGGCGCCGCCGCAGACCAAACCGGAACTCTATCTGGAAACCTTCACTCTGTATTTCGCGATGATGTCGATTGCGCACTGGATCGCGCCGTCCCTGGCAAGCCGGATCGGGGGCAGCGGCGGCATCCTCGTCTCCTTCGGCCTGCAATTGCTCGTGCCGGTGCTTGCTTGTTACCCTCTGCTGGCCGGGGCGCGGCGCGATGGGCTTGCGGCCGATCTGGGCCTGGTGCGGGGCAAGGGCATTGCGGTCGAAGCCGTACTCGGACCACTGGCCTACATGGCGACGCTGCCCGTCATCATCTTCTCGATGATCGCCATCCTGCCGATTCTCCAGAAGCTGGGTTTCGACATCGCCGGCGGCGCGCATCCGATTGTCGGGTCGCTCAAGGGTGAGGGCGCGCGGCCGCTGATGATCGCGCTTACGCTGTTCGTCGCCGTCGTGATGGCTCCGCTGGTCGAGGAACTGATGTTCCGGGGATATTTTTACCGCGCGCTGCGCTCGCGATGGGGCATGATTGCGTCGGTTGCGATCTCTGCTGCTGTCTTCGCCGGAATTCATCCGCAGGGGCCAATCGGATTCCCCCTCTTGTTTGTCATCGGCACGACGCTGGCCGTGCTGCGCGAGTGGCGCGGCTCGCTGCTGGCTTCGCTCGCGGCACACGCGACGACAAACGCCGTCTCGATGATGGTCGTCATGGCGATGTAAGGCGGCGCCATTACGCGAATTGCCGATAACGCTCGGATCACAGGCGTCGCCGAGATCGCCCAGATATTCGAGATTAAGCCCGGCCCGAAGGCAACGATTCCATGAGTTCCACGCCTCAAGTGATCGCCGAAACCGAGAAACTCGGCGGCGGCGGGCGCGTCGCCACGGTCACAGTCGATAACGAATCCAAGTTGAACGTCGTCAATACACCGTTGCTGAACCAGTTTATCGGAGCGCTGGAAACGCTGGCCGAGGATCCCGATCTTCGCGTGCTTGTCATCCGAGGCGCGGGCGAGCGCGCCTGGATCGGAGGGGCGGATATTGCCGAGATGGTCGATCTGACGCCGGAGACCGCGCGGACGTTCATCACGCTTCTGCATGAGGCCTGCCGCGCCATCGAGGATGTGCCGGTGCCGGTGATCGCGCGGATTTCAGGATACTGCCTGGGCGGGGGGCTGGAGCTGGCGGCGGCGTGCGACCTACGCGTCGCAGCCGAGGGCTCGCGATTCGGCATGCCCGAGGTGCGCGTCGGACTTCCCTCGGTGATCGAAGCCGCCCTGCTGCCGCGCCTCGTTGGCTGGGGCAAGGCGATGGAAATGATCTACACCGCCGAGACTCTTGACGGACCCCAGGCCCTGGCGTGCGGGTTGATCGGCAGACTGGTTGCGCCCGAAGCACTGGATGCGGCCGTCGCCGAGTGGGTCGATGCGATTGCCGAGGCGGGGCCGCGCGCGATCCGGCTGCAAAAGGAACTCGTGCGCCAGTGGGCGCGGCTGCCCGTCGACCAAGCCATCGAGGCCGGAATCGAACCTCTCGGCCGGGCGTTTGAGACCGATGAGCCCGCCCGGCTCATGCGCGCATTTCTTGATCGAAAACGCAAAGATTGAAAACGATTTGGCCGAAGCCGGGACGCAATGGTTCGATTGTAGCCGTAGCGCGCGGACGGAACTTCACTTTTCGTACTTACTTTTCGCTTTGGGCCGCGAGTTTTTCCAGCTTGCGCAGCCGCGCGACGATGTCCGGCAGCTTGCGGAAGTGCGCCATGACGCGGCGGAATTCCCTAGCCTGCATGTAGTAGGGGTATCCCATGATGGTCGAGCCGGGGGCGACGTCCTTGTGAACGCCGGTGCCGCCGCCGACCATTGACCTGGCGCCGACCGTGACACCGGGCGCGACGCCGACACCGCCGCCGAGCATGCAGTAATCTTCGACGACCGCAGAGCCGGCGAAACCGGATTGGCCCGCGATCAGGCAACCCTTGCCGATGCGGCAGTTGTGGCCGACCTGGACAAGGTTATCGATCTTCGTGCCAGCGCCGATGCGAGTCTCGTGGACGAACGCGCGGTCGACGCACGAATTGGCCCCGATCTCGACATCGTCCTCGAGAATTACTACCCCGACTTGCGGAACCTTGACGACGCCGGTGGCGGTGGGCTGGAACTTGAAACCATCCGCGCCGAGCACGACTCCGGAGTGGAGCACGCATCGCGCGCCCACATGAACGAGGCCTTGCAGCGCGACGTTGTTATGAACCCGGGAGTCCTCGCCGATCCGGCAGTCGGGATCGACTGAACAATTCGCGCCAAGGATCGCTCGCGCGCCGATAATCGCACGGCCTCCGATCGAGCAATTTGCGCCGATCGAGGCCGTCGGATCGATCTGGGCTGAGGGGTCAACAAACGCACTCGGGTGAACGCCGGACTCGGGTTTCGGCGCCGGATACAGATGGCCCAGAATTACGGGCAGGGCGTGCCAGACGCTGTCGACTTCGACGCGAGGACGCTCGCCGAGATCCAGGCCGAGCGGCGTGATGAGCAGACCCGCCGTCGAAGCCTCGGCTTGCTTCTTTCCCTTCGCCTCGGCGACGAAACTGATTTCTTCGGCCGTGGCCTGATCGAGCGTCGCGAAGCCGATCAGATGTTCCGGCGAGTCCCGCCCCTCGACGAGTTCTCCGTCGATCCATTGGGCGACTTCGCCGGGCGTGGGTGTGCAGGCCGCAGGCGGACGGAACAGAATTGATGTGGGAGGAGTGTCCTTCATAAGGTTCTGATGCTTGCCGTGCTTGACCGGCATTCCCGATTATGTGTCCTTACGATTTGGGCCGAAGGACGACGATCACGGGATCGCGCCAATATTTCCGGGCGGCCTGGACGACGGCTTCGGTCGTGACGGCGTTCAGATCGTCGAGATAACGGGCGTCGTAATCGGCGCCGAGGCCGAGGTCTTCCCAATGGGCCATCTGCGAGACGCGCGCGCCGAGCGACTGGCGGCCCATGAGAAACAGCCCGCTGACGTAATTTCGAGCGCGCGTGAGGTCGTCTTCGGTGATGCCCTCGCGCGTCAAATTCTCTGCTTCGCCCAAAAGTCCGGCAAGGGCCTCGTCGAGCCGCTCGGGCTGGGTTCCGATATACATCATCATGTGTCCGCCGAGGCGATGCGAACGCAACGAACTGCCGACGGCATAGGCCAGCGAGCGGCGGTCGCGCAGGTTTGAGAAAAGCCGGCCCGAAAACCCCTCGCCGAGCACGGCCGAGGCCAGCCGCAGCGCGTGATAATCGGGGTGGGTATGCTCGGGCGCTTTGAACCCGGCGACGACAAAGCCTTGTTCGAGATCCTTTTCGATCTCGAAGTGGTCCGGCGTGGATTCGAGATTAGAAATGCCGGCCCTCGCGGCGTCGGTTGTCATCCGGTCGTATCGGCTCACGGGCTCTCCGGCGCCGTCGGGCCAGCCCTGCGCGAGGGGCGCGAGCCATTCCATCATGGCATCGACTTCAAAATCGCCCGACGCGACGAAGAGCATTTGCTCGGGCCGATACATCCGGTTGTGCCACGCGCGGCAGACTTCAGGCGTGATGCGCGCGACCTCCTCGGGCGTCCCTTCGACGTGATGGCCGTAGCCGTGGCCCGCGAAGATGCGCTCGACGTAATGGCGATACGTGAAGCTGAGCTTGTCGTCTTCGATCCGGTTCAGGTAGGCCAGGACGGATTGGCGTTCGAGTTCGAGTTCGCGCGCGTCGAACGCGGGCTGCTGTAGACATTCGAAGAAGATGGGGAGCGCTTCGGGGAAGTCGTCCGCAGCCGAGCGCAGGCCGGAAGTCGCGGCGTCGATCCCGGCCGAGTGGCCCGTGAGCGCGCCGAGGGATTCGAGGTCGAAGTTCAATTGCTCCGAGTTTCGGGCTCGGGTGCCGCGTTTGAGCATCGAGGCGGTGAACGAAGCTAGACCAAATTCTTCGGCGGACTCATCCGCGCTAGCGCGACGCAGATAGACCTGCGAGACGATCAGGCCCGAGCCCGGACGCGGGGCGAGCAGCACTTCCAATGCGCCGACCCGTTTGCGGACGAGCGGGGCGTGGGCCAGGGGGGCCGGGGGCGATGCCGAAGTTGACGATGGCGGAGATGCAGACAAATCAATTCGCTCCGTTCGTGGCGGAGTCGGTTGAGGCCGACGAATCATCGCCTTCGCCTGAGGCCTCGGGCCCGACTGAGATCTCAACCCAATCGCCATCTGCGAGAACGGCGGTCACGGCGGCGCGGACCGATTCGGGCGTCGCGGCGGCAAGGCGATCGAGGTACGAATCCAGGAAATCGATCCCGCCGGTCAGCATGTGATAGTAACCGGTCTGGCTTGAAGCCGAGCCGCAGGTCTCGAACGAGAACAGATGCGCCGAAGTCAGAAGACGCCGGGCGCGGTTCAGATCCGCGGGTGGAATCGGCTCCTCGCCGAGCCGGGCGACCTCAGCCTCGACGGCCTCGCGCAGCTCGGCCTGCTTGGCGCGCTCGCATGTGGCGTCGATCATAAAGCCCGCGCCGTGGCGCATCGTTGAATAGTGGCACGAGACGGTCGAGGCGAGCGATCGCTTCTGCTTGATCTCGCGATACAACCGCGAGGCCCGGCCCTGGCCGAGAATGAACTGGGCGAGGTCGAGCGCGACAATGAAATCCGCGCCTTCCGGGCCGTCGGAATCGGCCGGTTCCGAGGCCGAGCGAGCCAGAGCCCAATAGACTTCGCCGCCGGTCGGCTTTTCGCGATGGAAGCTCTCGGCCACGCCGTATCGAGTCGGTTCGGGCCCGGCCAGGATCGGGTTATACGGCCGCTCGTAATCGCCGAAGTGGCGCTCGGCGAGTGCAATTGCGTCCTCGTCGCTGACATCGCCTGTCAGGACCAGCGTCATGTTCGAGGGCGCGTAATGGCGGTGGTAATAATCGAGCATCTGATCGCGGGTGATCGAGCGGATCGTGGATTCAGCGCCGATAACAGAGTGGTGATAGGGCCCCGCAGCAAACAGCCGCTCGTAGGCGTCCTCATACAGCATGGCGCCGGGGTTGTCTTGCTTGCGGCGATATTCTTCGAGGATGACGCCGCGTTCTTTTTCCAGTTCGCTGGCGTCGAGCGTCCAGCTGCGGACCATTTCCGCGAGCATTTGGACGCCGCGATCCAGACCCGCCGACGGTAACGTGATGTAGTAGTGCGTGAAATCGTAGCTCGTGCCGGCGTTGCAGGCGCCGCCGATGTTTTCGATCTCGCGCTCGATCTGGCCGAGGCCGAAGTTCTCGGTCCCTTTGAAAAGCATGTGCTCAAGGAAATGGCTGATGCCGGAGATTTCGGGCGTCTCGCCGGCCGAGCCGGTGGCGACCCAGACGTCGGCCGTCGCGACGGCGACCTCGCGATTGCCACGCACGAGCACGGTCAGGCCGTTTGCCAGACGACGCGAGAACGTCGGGGCACGGGCGCCGGTCGCGGCGCCACACGCCGATCCTGTCGCAGGTTCGGTTTCGGCGAATGAATTTGTATCCGGTGAAATCATAGTCCGGGATTCTAACGTTGGCTGATCGTGATCACAATGGCGCGATCATCCATGCGGAGAAATTCAGCTCGGCGTGGTAAAAGTCAGTGTATACCCAATACAAGGCTCGGGATCGAGCTGGGTAAGGCAGATTTACTCAATCACAGCCAGGTTGGCGCCGAGGGGAGACGAAAGGTCGAGCCATCCCCAGGCGGTGTCGATCGGTTGACCTTCGACGAGGATTTGGACGGCGTCCAGGCTCTCGACGCTCAGCACGAGGCTATTGACCAGCGCATAGACCGCAAGGCGTTCGGCGGCCGGGCCGGGCGCGGC
>JAJFLK010000259.1 GCA_021772735.1 Candidatus Sumerlaeota bacterium
CCTCGTCTGAGGGATAGACTCGAACGCTGCCCATATATCCGGGTGAAGAGGACGGCCTCACGCTGACGCGGATCAGGTTCTTGTTCAGCGCGACGGCCGTTGCGAGCGGCGCATAGGCATGCTGCTTATGATCGGGATCCCAGACGGCAGGGTAGCGTCCCTGGCGGGGGCCAAACGCCGACGCGTCGATGACGAAATCCCCGGTCACTCGCCGAATCCCCTGGCCGGCGACCGCAGCGATCCAGCCGCGCAATACCGAGACCGGATTTTTCTGATTCAGGTACCGGCTGCTAAGGGTCGGGTCGCCGTTGCTGCGCAGCACAAGCGATCCGTTCAGGACGCCCGATGCGTCGTCGAATCTTCCGACGCTGCCGAGCTCTGTTCGAAATCTGAATTCCGGGCCAAGCTTATCCATCGCCATGGCGAATGTGATCAGTTTGCGATTCGAGGCCGGGATCAAGCGCTGATCCGGGTTCAGCTCAAGTACGGTCCGGCCGGTCTCAAGATCGCGAACCAGAACCGACCATTGATGGCGCTGCTGCGTCTGTTCGCGGCGAACCCGGCCGAGCCATGCATCGATGGTTTTCGGTTCGGCGTCCCCACATTGCGCCGGGGCGATCGCACCTTCGAAGGCGAGGAAACAAATCGCGAAGACGACCGTGAACCTCAAGGGTCGCTTGCGCGCGGCGGGAACGGGCAACGGCAAAACTCCTTCAAGAATTCCCCGTCGGGGGGCTGCCACGCAATGGGGCGGTCATGTGATGCGTAGGGCGACGGCTTTCAATCCGTCATCATTGAAGACAATGCGTCCGTGTAAGTCACCGTGAGGCCCGCGTATTTTTTCGTCAGAAGGTAATTCTGATGAAGGCCCTCGACGACGAATTCCATGGCAAGCAGGAGATCCTCGGGAGCCTCGGGTTTCATCGTGCGCTTCGTGATGGCCTCGAGCTGGCCGACGGATCGCAATGCTCGCGTGTATTCGGCGTGATTGATCGAATCGCCCAGATCGAGCGTATTCCCCTGATCGAACCAGTCCATGATCGGTTTGAATTCGGCGAAGTCATGCTGTGATTCGCGGTCCGGCCGCCAGTTCGGGACGAATTTACTGTTGAATTTCGTCTTGATCGCCTTGCCGACCAGGTGAAGCGCCACATTGCTGATGCCCTCCTGCTCGCCTTTGTAGATCAATTCGACTTTGCCGCTGATCGCCGAAGTCGCCGCAAAAAGATCGTGAACACGTCCGAGGCCCGCGGGCTCGCCGTGAACAAGCGCCCGTCTCTCGATCACGCTGGCGAGCGTCTCGAAAAAGGAGATCGACATGCGCGCCGAGACGCCCGAATTCTTATCGATATATTCGCTGCCGCGAGCCTCGATCGCCGTCAGTTCCACTAGCTCCCTGAGCAACGGCGCGATCGGTGCTGCGACTCCGCCCTCTCGGTCCGTCCAGGCCTCCTGGTCCGTGATCTGCATCCCGATCGCGACCGAGTCGGGATAATGCGTCATGATTTGTGCATCGATGCGATCCTTGAGCGGCGTGATGATGTTGCCCCGGTTCGTATAATCCTCGGGGTTGGCCGTATAAACGATCGCCAGATCGAGCGGCATGCGGATCGGAAAACCGCGAATTTGAACGTCGCGCTCTTCCATGATATTGAGCAGCCCGACCTGGATTCGCCCCTGTAAATCCGGCAGTTCGTTGATCGAAAAAATCCCGCGGTTCGAGCGGGGAATAATACCGTAGTGGATGACATCTTCATCGGAGAGATCGAGCTTCCGCGATACGGCCTTGATGGGGTCCACGTCACCGATTAGGTCGGCGATCGAGACATCCGGCGTGGCGAGTTTTTCCTGATACCGCGCCGACCGGCCGATCCATTCGATCTCGGTCTCCTCACCTTTTTCAGAGAGCTCGGCGCGGGCGAACTTCGTCAGAGGCTCCGAGGGGCAACTGCGCAGCGGACAGCCCCTGATCGCCGGGACGAATTCATCAAGCAGGTTGATGAGCAGGCGTGCCAGGCGGGTCTTGGCCTGCCCGCGCAGGCCGAGCAGCAGAATATCGTGGCGCGCGAGGACCGCATTTTCGAGCTGTGGAATGACCGTCTGATCGTATCCGAGAATGCCGGGGAAAGGGTTCACGCCCTCGCGCAGCATGCGGATCAGGTTGCGGCGCATCTCATCCTTGACGGTTTCGGGTTTGTATCCCGAGGCCTTCAATTCTCCGAGGGTTGAAGCAAGGTGGCTCAAGGCGAGGGCGCTCCCATTATTGAGATTCTAAATTGCGTGCGTTCGATGTCGGGCAATGTACGTGGTCTGAGAAGGGTCGTCGTGGTCAAGCTCGACCATGGCGATTTTACCACGACCGAGCGCATGTGCGAATGGATTTATTCGAAACCGATCGGGAACAATACGCGCTCGGAGGCGGGTCGAAGATCGGGCGATGCGACGATCACGCCGTATGTGCCCAGCAGGGTTCCACGCGCGCGCTCCAGGGCGATCTCGGCCTTGTTGTAATCCGCGATGGCCCGGATGTAGGCCTCTTCGCCCTCGGCCAGATCTTCCTGGAATTCGAGGACCTGGAACGACGTCGATATCCCGACATCGAAGCGCTTCTTTTCTGCGTTCAGGTTGGCCTGCTCGCTTTCGACCCTGGAGTGCGTGATCTCTATCCGCTGGCGCGAAGTTTCGAGTTCGCGCACAGCCTGGCGCACTTCGAAGACCACCTGGTCCCGCACGTCCTGGAGCCTCTCGGCCTCGCCGTCGAGCTGCGCGATGGCGAGGTTTTGTCCGAATCGCGCTGCGCGGTTTTGAAAGGGAAAACGAAATTCCATGCCGAGGATGAAGTTCTGGAAGTCGAACGTCGTGGCGTTTTCAAATGCCTTCGTGCCGTCCGAATCGAGGCCGCTGAACCGTGCCGAGCCGATCACGTCGAGACTGGGCTTGCGACTGTCCTTGGCCTTCTCGACCTCAAGTTCGCGCCGATAAACTTGGCGATATTGAGCCCGGATTACAGGCCGATCCTGCAATGCCTCGTCGATGATCTGCTCCCGGTCGATCTCGATCTCACGCCAAGTCAACTCCTGAGTCGGGAGGAGTTCCAAGTCCCAGGCCGGACTGTAATCCTGGAAGAGGACGAGGCGCTTGAGGCGATCCTCGGCATCGCGGACCTGCTGGCGAGCGCGGATGACGAACTCGCGCCGCTCTTCGACGCGCGCGCGGGCCTGGAGTTCATCAGTCGGCGCCATGACGCCGGCCTTGACCTTTGCCGCGTTGATTCGCAGCAGGTCCATCGCGGCAAGCATCGAGATGACTTTGACGTCGTAACTCTTGACCGCGAAGACCAGATCCCAATACGCCTGGAGTGACTCGCTGACCTGATCCAGGATTTCTGCTTCGAAGTTTGCCGCCGAAGCTTCGGCGTCAAGCTGCGAGATGTGAATATCGATGTTCGTGATTTTCGGCCCGAACCCCTGCAAGAGCGGCTGGCGCAGTTGCGCGGTGAAAGCCTGCGTGATGGTCGGGTTGATCGTGGAGAAGGCGAAGATCTGGCTCAGGCGGTTATACGTGTAGCCGAGCGAAACCGTCGCGCCGGTCGGCAGGAGCTGAGAGGCGGTGATGCCGTAATCGCGCTCGCGGCGGACCGCCGCCGATAGCGCCGACGCCGTCTGCACCTTGGATTTGGAGACTTCGGCCGTGCCCTCGAAGACAAGATCGTAAATGCTCTTGGAGATCGGAATCTGTGCCTGGGCGGCGTTCAGCGTATAGCCCTCAATCCGGATCGAACGGTTGTGGCTCAGCGTCTGGCGGGTAATATCGGCCAGGCCCACGGCGAGCGGCTCGGGGCCATAGAGGTTCTTGTCCGCCTCGCTGAGCGACTCGTATCCGGTCGCGGTCGTCACGTCGGTCAGCGTTTCGGGATACGAGGAGACCTCACCGGCGGAGCGTATGCCCTCGCCCGCGGGCTGCGGAGGCCCCTCGGCCAGGGCCGCTTCTGCGATCTGGAACTGGAAATCAGGATAGGTCTTGAGCGATCTGCACCCGGCCAGCGGCACGATCAACAAGGCAAGGCCTGCGGCGAGCGCCCGTGCGGGCTTCAACTTCAACTTGGTCAACATCTGCTTAGGCTTCCCCTCCGAGCCGGTCTGCCAACGTTATTGCGGAAAAATGAGGGACAGTCACCTATTTTCGGCGCGCCTGCGGCCCGTAGCAAGAAATGACCGATGTGGGACAACCGAAGTTTGGCCGAGTCCGACCGATGGCTAGTGTTCGGCGGGGCCCGCCGGGCCTGCCTTGGTGTTAGTTCATAACGGGAAAGAAGATGTCGCCTCTGCTGATCGTGCCGTTCGTCGGGTCGTATTGCACGGTGGCCTTGTTATCAATGCGGTCGGGCCCGATCGAATAGACGACAGGCTCCCATCCATACCCGCCGCCGGATTCGTCGAACCTGTCCACCAGCGCCTCGGGCAGATATTCGGGGACGAGCGCCTCAATCGACGGCGCGGCCTGGACGCTCTCCAGTTTGTAGACGCGCTTCGCGGCTTCGATCCGCGCGAGATCAAGCTTGGCCAGCGCGGATGCTTCTCGCGTTGTCGCCTCAAGAAAGTTCGGGATCGCGATGCTGTAAAGTTTTGCGCGATTATATTCCAAAAGTGTCCGGGGAATCAGACGCGCTTTCCATCCACCCCGTTTTGGATCTATCCAAAACTCCGCTCTCTTGTACTCCCGCGTGTGGGCTCTGGCTTGCTGGTACTCCGGGCTCCCCACCTTTAACGTCGGGAGTCTGTGAGCCTCGATTGCCTCCGCGTAGATAAGCAATTTGATCGCGTGGAGTTCGCTCGTCGATTTGTTTTCCATCTCGATATTCATCCCACCGAGTCGAAAGGAGACGAGTTGGCCGACCGTGTCCAGCGCCACGATCGGAATTTCGGGGGGGAAGAAGTAGATCCCGCCACTCTGCTCAGTGATCGCGTTAAGGCTTTGGCGAATCCGCGGTGCGTCGTCGCACACCTCGACGATTGCGTGCCAATTGTTTGAGGCAATGGCCAGCACGGCGATTCCGATCAGATTCGTGATCATCCATGAGTGGCGGTTGGTCCTCGTCGCACGGACCATCAGTTCGCTGGTCCGGAGTGCCGAGTCGAAATCTCCCTTCGAAGCTTCAACGCGGCTGCGTATGCCGAGCAGCTTTACCGCCGTCTGAATAATCAGGAAGTTCGGTCGGGGAGCCATGCCGTTTGCATCAGGTTCGCCGCAAGGACGATTCGAGTCGATCACGTAATCCGGCCTACGGACGAGTGCTTCGAATGCGGCCAGGGCGGGCGCGTATTTCGTGATCTTTTCCTCGAGCTGCCCCATTTCCACTGGACTTTCTTCCCCGTGCCATCCGGACCTCGCGAAGTCTTTATACTTGAGCGCGAGATCAAAGACCTCGTTGTCTGCGCCTCTGGCCACTTCGAAGGCCTCGGCAAAAGCGCAGGCGGCGGCGACGGTCTCATCGCTCGGCGGTCTGATCTTGAGCGCCTCGGATACATCGACAGGATCGTTCAGCCAGCTCGTGTATTGGGCCTTCATCTCGGGCGTCCACCCCTGGAACATGGTCCTTTTCAACTGCACCTTTAACAGAGTCGAGCTTAGGAACAGAAATACAGCGATGACGGCTACGACAATCGCGAGCCGCTTTAGGATTTTCTTCTTCATTTACTTACACACTTGCCTGCTAGTCTGGATTGAGGGCCTGGGGGCGAGTCCACCGGCACTTGCTAATAAGAGGACGCAGTTTTCCCCATGTGTTTGAAGAAGAATGACGCCCCGGCTCTTGCGCCGCTCCCGCTACTCCACCTTCCAGAAGCGGGGGAAGAACAGGACCATGATCGAATACAGTTCGAGGCGGCCGAGGACCATGATGAGCGAGAGGAGCCATTTCGATGCGGGTGTGAAGAAGCCGTAATTCGAAGTCGCCGAGACCTGGCCGAATCCGGGACCGATATTATTGAGCGTCGCGTTGACGACCGAGAGCGACGTCATCAGATCCATCTGCCGATTGTCCGTCACGCCGATGAGGATCGTTCCCGCGGCGAAGACCAGCATCCAGAGCACGAGGAACCCGAGCGTGGTCTGTTGCAAGTTATCGGGCAGGATCGTGTCGCCCATCTTGATTTTGCGAATCGTTCGAGGCCGATAGATTTTTTCGACGTTCGCCCTGCCGATCTTGACCAGCGTGATCCATCGCATGACTTTCATGCCGCCGCCCGTCGAGCCGGCACAGCCGCCGATGAACATCAGGCAGAAGATGAGCGCTTTGATGCCGGCGGGCCAGGGCTCGAAGTCTCCAGTGACAAACCCCGTTGTCGTCATGATCGAGAGCACCGTGAAGACGGCATTGCGCAGGCAGTCCTCGAAAGTCTCGTATGCGGAATTGCGATACAGCCCGAGCGTAATTGCGGCCGAGCTGACCGCGATGATCCCGAAGTAAACACGCCACTCGTAATCCTTGAACAAGTTGCGGTTGCGCCCGCGGAAGAATCCGTACATCAGCGCGAAGTTCGTCCCGGCCAGGAACATGAAGACGATGAGGATCACTTCGATGGCGACGCTGTCGAACGAGGCGATGCTTGCGTTGCGCGTCGAGAATCCGCCCGTCGCCAGCGTGCCGAACGTGTGGCACAGGGCGTCGAAGAAATTCATTCCCGCGATCATCAGCGCGGCGGTCTCGGCGATCGTGTATCCAATGTAGAGTTTGTAGAGAAGCTGGGCGGTGTCTTTGATCCTCGGCGTCAGGCCGTCTTTGACCGGGCCGGTGACTTCGGATTTGACAAGCGCCCGCCCGCCCGCGCCGAGGAACGGCAGGATCGCGACGAACAACATGACGATCCCAAGGCCGCCGAGCCAATGGGTGAAACTGCGCCAGAACAGAATGCCCTTGGGGACGCTTTCAATATCGCTCAGCACCGAGGCGCCGGTCGTCGTCAGGCCGGACATGGATTCGAAATAGCAATCGGCGAACGTCGGCATTTCCGCCAGATCGGCGAAGTAATACGGCAGGGCGCCGAACAGCGCGGAGACGAGCCAGCCCAGGCCGACGATGGCGGTGGCTTCGCGTTTAAAGATTTCCTGCTTCTTGCGGCTGCCCCAGAAAAATATCGCACCACCGAAGGCGACCGTGATCAAACACGATACGATCAGCGCCCATTGGGCTCCATCGGCGTAATAAAAACTCCAAAGCACCGACGGCAGCATTGATGCGCCGAAGATGGCGAGAAGCAGGCCAAGCAGGCGGGCGATGACTCGGAAGTTCACGCTTGGGCTTGCCTCAATGTCCCTGGAAGCCGGCTTCGATTTTATCCATCGCCCGGGCCAGCCCGAGGGCGATTACGGTATCGCCGGGCTCGATGACGTGATGCCCGCGGGGCACGGTCACCTCGCCCAGATGGACGATCGTCGCGATCAGGCCCCCTTCGGGGAGCTTCAGTTCGGCCAGAGGGCTGCCGACAAATGCGCTTCCGTGACCCGCCACAAGCTCGACGACTTCGATCTTGCCGTTCTCCAAAAGTGTAACGGCCTGGACCTTGCCTCGGCCGACCATGGTCAGGATACGCTCGGCGATGACGTGGCGGGGGCTGACGGCGAGGCTGATGCCGAATTTCCCCACGAGGTTTGCGTATGCCGGGCGGGCAATATTCGCAACGGTCTGCTTCACTCCCAATTCACTGGCCAGCAGACACGCCATCAGGTTGTTCTCGTCGTCGCCCGAAACGCCGATGAACACATTCGCATTGGCGACGCGCTCTTCTTTCAATATGCCGTGATCGGTGATATCGCCGTGGATGATCTGCACGTTGTCGAGGCGTTCGCTAAGATATTCGCATCGCTCGGCATTCGACTCGATCAGCTTAACCGCGAAGTCGCGCCCCTGAAGCATCTCGGCGAGGAACAAGCCGGTGATCCCGCCGCCGCCAATCGTGACACTGTGGATGCTCTGCGTCGGCGCGTGCATCAGGCGCTGCGCTTCGCCGAGCACCTCGGGTTTGCCGATAACGGTTACCTTCGCGCCCTCGTTGAGGACGGTACCGCCCCTGGGGATTTCGACCTTGCCCTCGTGCGAGAGCGCGGCGAGCAGCGTGCCCTCCGGCATGCGGCAGTCCTTGACCTGCTTGCCGACGAACGACGAATCCGCGTCCAGCGTTAAGGTCCGAAGTTGCACCTTGCCGTGGGCGAATCGAGCCAGGGCAAGCGAGTCGGGATCGGTCAGGAAACGGACGATCTCAAGGGCTGTCAATTCCTCGGGATTCAAAATCCGATCGATGCCGAGCTTCTCGTGCAGGTCGATGACCGAGCGATCCAGATACCAGGGGCTGCGCGTGCGCACGACGCACATCTCGGCGCCGAGTTGCTTGGCCGTGAACCCGCAGAGCAGATTTGTCTCGTCGTCGTTCGTCATTGCGAGCACGAGCTGTGCGCCCTCGACACCTGCATTGAGCAGGACGCTTGGATCGCCGCCGTGGCCGGTCAGCGTCTGGACATCCAGCGTGTTGCTTAGCTGATCCAGACGCGCGGGGTCCGAGTCGATCACGACGACTTCGTGGTTCTCCCTCGCAAGCAGATAGCTGATGTGGCTGCCGACCGTGCCTGCGCCGATGACGATGATTTTTCCGGGTGAAGTCATATGAGTTTGAGAGAGCCGACTTGCGTGCGGCGCGGCGTGGCGGCGGCGCTATTTCCCTTGGTGGCCTACGGCTTCTGCGCCATTTCGCCGCTCGTATAACGGCCCCAGTAATCCTTAACTCTGGCCAGAACGACCGGGGCAAGAACGACGCTTCCCACGATATTGGGGAACGCCATGGAGAGAATCATCATATCCGAGAAATCGATCACCGAGTCGAGCGAAATGACCGCGCCCAGGAACGTGAATGACACAAAGATGAGCCGAAAGACGATGACCGAGCGAAGCCCGGCGCCCTCTCCCAGGTGATCGAGGAGATAAATCCAGCCCCTCTCGCCGTAATAGCACCATGAGATCATCGTCGAATATGCGAACAAGACGATGCACGCGGTCAGAATGATCGGGAACCAACTGATTGCAGAGCCGAAGGCGGCGGTCGTAAGCGCGACGCCTGCCGATTTCGGGATCGAGGGATCTTCCCAGGCGCCGGTGATGATGACGACAAGCGCGGTCATCGTGCAGACGACGATCGTATCGATGAACGGCCCGATCATCGCGACGATCCCTTCGCGGACGGGTTCATCGGTTTTGGCTGCTGCGTGTGCGATCCCGGCGCTGCCCAGGCCGGCCTCATTCGAGAACGCCGCGCGTCGAATCCCCTGCACCATCACGTAGATCGCACCGCCGAGATATGCGTTTTTCGTGAACGCCATCTGCACGATCAGCGCAAAAGTCTCGGGAATCTTCGTCACGTTTTGCAAGATGATATAGATCGAGGCGAGCACGTATATGCCGCACATGGCCGGAACGATCTTCGAGGTGGCGGCTCCGATGCGCTTGATTCCGCCGATGATCACGAGCCCGACCAGGATGGCCATCGTGATGCCGAAGATCCCATCGTGCTGATCAGATTTGATGGCGTCGAACGTCGAGTAGAGCGCTTCAAAAGATTGATTGGATTGAAAAAGGTTCCCGCCGCCGAAAGCCCCGCCCATCACCATGAAAGCATACATCACGGCGAGCGTTTTGCCGAGCGGCGCCCAGAATCCGCCTTTCGCCTTGAGCCCGAGATCCAGGTAATACATCGGCCCGCCGGAGATCGTTCCGTCCGGGTTGACCTTGCGATAAAGCTGGGAAAGCGTGCATGAGGAGAACTTGGCCGTCATGCCAAACAGCGCCATCACCCACATCCAGAACACCGCGCCGGGCCCGCCGAGCTGGATCGCGACGGCGACACCGCCGATATTCCCCAGGCCGACTGTCGCCGACAGGGCGCTCGTGAGCGCGCGGAAATGCGAGATTTCGCCCTCGTCTTTGGGGTTATCGAACTTGCCTCGGATGACGTCGATGCTGTGTTTGAACCCTCGGACATTTATGAAGCGGAACCAGATCGTGAAGAAGATCGCGCCGAACGCCAGAACGAGAACGATGAAAGGAATTTCGATCGGCGTCTTGCCCTGCTCGCCGGTCTCCGGGTCGATGATCGGGTTGCCATCGCGATCGACCTGATCGGATGTCCAGCCACTTGGGGCAACACTGAAGAAAAGTACTTTGGCCAGGACGCCATTGACTCGGGCGAAGATCGGATCGATGAGTTCACCGATGGCCGATGTCTCCGGCTCGGCGGCTTCGGCCTCCGGCGCGGCCTCGGCTGCGCCTGTGCCTTGTGGATCTTGAGGTTCCTGCGCTTGCGACGGAGCCGCGGTCAGCGCGATGCATCCCGCGAGCAATGCCAGAAGAAGTCGATTCACGAATTTCAATCGCAGGCATGTGGGCTTCAAAGCGGGCTCTCCGTTCGGCTGTTGGGGCAATGGGGCATGGGG